>CAMLID010000006.1 GCA_946480055.1 uncultured Lysobacter sp.
TCTGTCCCATTTTTTGGCATTGGACTGACGCTCGAGGATCTGCGTCGCGAGGTGTTCTTTTTGGCGTACCACCTTCACTGGCCGCATGGCGAGCTGATGGACATGCCCACCGAAGACCGACGCAGCTTCGCGCGTCTGCTGATCGAGCAGATCGAACGGGAAAACGCCGAAATCGAATCGTCCAGAGGTCGTTGAGCCCGAGGTCGTCGCAGCCGAATCCGTTGCACCGCAGACCGTTGAACAGGAGCCGTTGAATGCCCATCGGGCTGCTACTCACATCGCTCTCGACGCCGTTGGCCGGACTGGCCACGGCGTTCGAACGGTGGAACGCGGTACTGCGGCTGGAAGCTGTGGTGATGGACCGCGCGCGCAGTGCATTCCTGATGGAATGGTTCGGCGTGCGCGTGCCGCGCCTGGATGGCCGTCTGCGCGTGGTGATCGCCAACATCGCCGCGGTCGGCGAGCGCTATCGCGAGGCGCGCGCCCAATCCAAGGGCGGCCAGACCGGCCCCAACCTGCTCGAACCGGTGGCCGGCCTGGCCGGCATGGCCGCCGGCATGTTCATCAGCCCCAGCGGCTCGATCATGTATCTGTACGCCTGCCTGCGCGAATCGCTGGGCGCGATCCTGTCCAGCGTGCTGACCGTGCTGTTCAGCCCGATCTTCCTGGCCGAGATCACCGGGCTGGGCACCGCGGTCGCGGTGATCGCATTTCCGATCGTGCTGATCGGCGGCTTCGTCGCCGCGATCATCGCCGCGGCCGGCGGACCCAACAGCAGCATGGTCCTGGTGTTCGAGCTGGTCGGCGACGTCGCCCGCGTGATCCAGGGCCTGACCCGCTTCATCGGCCTGCTCACCGGCCCGCGCGAGGCGATCCGTAATCCGCTGCTGCGCGGGATCCTGCGCCTGCTCGACAGCGTCGCCGCATTGCTCGCCCAACTGATCGGCGCAGCGGCCTGGGTGCTGACCCGGATCGGGCCGCTGATCCTGCGCAATGCGATCGAGTTTCGAGCGATGCAGCGGCTGGGCGAGTTCGCCTTCGAGCTGATCGGGCGCATCGCGCGCGGCGCGTTCGACGCGCTGGCGCAGCTGTGGCGAAGCGACGAGGGCCAGCGCGCCTCGCCGTGGGCGATCGTGTTGTCGATGCTGGACCACGTGATGGCCGTGGCCGGGGCCATGGTCGCCGGCGCGCACGCGGTGTTGTCGGAGGTCGGCCGCCAACTCAGCGAGGGTCTGACCCGGATATCCAACAACGCCACCGGTCACGTACGTCACGTCGCCAGCGCCGCCAGCGCGCTGATCGGCAACATCCCGCTGATGCGCACCTTTCTCGGCGGTGCGGCCATGGTCACCGCGGTCCGCTCGATCTTCAGCGGTGGCGCCAGCGCGGTGGCGCCGCCGGCGCCGCCACCCAGTTCCAGCGGTGGGGCCATCGCCAGCGCACTGGCACCGGCCGGGCTCGCCGTCAGTCTGCTCAACGAACCGCCGCCGCCGAGCCTGGCCGCGGCCGAGGCCATGGTCGCAGCCGCGCGCGCCGGCGGCGCGCCGATCACCAGCCCCTGGGGACCGGACTACACCACGGCGATGGCCGCGCCGTTCGAGCTTGATCCGGCCACCGCGGACCTCGCGCGCCAGTTGATCGAACCTCCGGCCAGCGTGTTCGCGGGCGAGCGCCGCGCCATTTCCGAGGAGTTGGGCGGCGGCACCGTCGAAGCGGGGCTGGACGCGCTGCGCACTCACGAGCTGCGCTATCGCGACCTGCTCTACGCGATCGTCGGCCGAGTGCTGCCGGCGCAGGCGCGGGTGCGCATTCCCGAACTGCTGGACGCGTTCAACGCCATCGACCGCTACGTCTACGACCACCGCGATACGCCCGAGGGCCCGTCCGAATTCCCGGTCCGCGACCTGCCCGACAACGGCCGGCTGCGCCCGGTGGTGCGCCGACTGGTGGTGCGTTCGGCCGGCGGCGGCGACGAGGTTTCGCTGCGCAACATCGCCACCGATCTGAGCCGTCTGCTGCGCGAGCAGACCTATCTGGCTCCGGCGGGGTGACGGTCATGCCCATCGACCTGCTGCCGATCACCTCCGTCTGGCTGACCGCGTTCGAGGTCCACCGTCGCCGCATCATCGGCTTGGCCGGGCTGCTCGAACGCTGGCTGGCCGAACGCCACGAGCGCATGGCCGAACTGGAGCGCCGCACCCGTGCGTTTCCGATCTTCGCCTTCGAAGGCCGCGCGCTGTCGGCGGCGATCGATCCGCAGCAGCACGGCGCGCTACGCGCCTACGCCAATGCCGGATCGGCCTGGGCCGCGCCGTTCGTGGCCTTCGGCCGCGGCTTCACCCGGATTCCGCAGGCGGTCGAGGACGAACTGATCCTGCCCAACCTGATCGGCGCGATCGAAGGCGTGTTCGACCTGGTCCGCAGTTCGATCGACCGCCTGATCGAGCCGCGTGCCGGCACTTTCAATCCCGACACTGCGCGCTTCTCCGACGTGTTCGGCTTGCTGGCGATGGCCTGGCGCGGACTGACCACCAGCACCGGCCAGTTGCGCCTGCTGGTGCGCGACCTCGGCTTGGCCCGCGACCAGTTCGCCACGCCCGGCGGCGCCGGTGCCGTCGCCCCGGTTCCGGCCGTGCCCGGCGACGCCGCCGCCACTTCGTCGGGCGGCGGCGACATACTGGGCGATATCGGGCGCTACCTGACCGCGGCCATCGCGCTGCTACCGGCCCTGCCCGACTGGATCTCCACCCTGCTCAGCGCGGCCTCGCTGCGCGCACGCGATTGGCTGCTGGACACCTTCCAGGGCTTCGAGCGGCGCGTATTCGAACTGCGCCGGCAGGTGCTGGAATTCATGCTGCAGACCCTGCCCGGCCTGCTCCGCGAAGTGCCCGCCCTGGTCGCGGCGGTCGCGACCATGCTGCAGTGGAGCATCCAGTACTTCGCCCTGGTCGCGCGCATCTACTTCGAGGTCGCGGTGGACGCGCTGACCCGCTTCGTGCGCGGCATCTACACCTACATCAACGACTTCATCGCCACCATCAACCGGGTGTTGGCGATGATCGACAGCATCCTGAACTTCGACATCCTCGATCTGATCAAGCCGTTCATGGGCGTCGCCGGCATGGTCATCGACATGATCGGCATCCGCTTCACCGTCAACGACCTGATCGACGTCGGCACCGGCACGGTCAACTTCGTCCTGTACGCCTCGCTCAAGACCGCGATCTTCGCCGCGCGCAACGCCCTGCGTGCTGCCGGCCCCAGCCGCTTCATCCCCTTCGTCGGATCCGACATCAACAGCGCCCGGCGCAAGGCGCTATGGGCGCTGGGCCTGGTCGAGCAGATCGTCGACGCGCTGTTCCGCGACACCGGCGGCCCCATGGTCGAGACCGCGGGGCCGACG
The DNA here is from genome assembly GCA_946480055.1 of uncultured Lysobacter sp. The sequence goes on from CAMLID010000006.1 coordinate 3,404, forward strand.
ATCACGCCCATGCCCAACCTCTACGACCAGTTGTTCGGCGCGCCGCCGGCCGACCTGGCCAACCAGGTGCGCGCGTTCGGCCGCGCCCTCGGCGTGAGCGTGCGCGGCCTGTTCGAGCGCGTATCGGGCACGCTGCGCAATCTCGGCGAGGTGTTCTCGCGCACCGCCACCGACCTGGCCCGCACCGGCCCGGCAGGACGCATGGAACGCTTCGGCCGCGACGCCGCAGGGCTCGCCAACCAGCTCTACGACGACCAGATACGCACCCTGGGCGAGCGCATCCAGGCGCAGCCGATCGGTGCGTTCGAGCGCTGGCTGGCCGGCGACGGCTTCCGCATCATCCAGGCCGCGATTCCGCTGTACATCGCCGAGATGCGCACCTGGTGGCGCGAGCAAGCGCGCGCGGGCGAAGAATCCATGGTCGAGATCACCCCGACCTCGCCGCACATCCTGGCCAGGCGCGTGCGCCTGGGCCGGGTGCGGGTGCCGCGCCTGACCTTGCGCGCCAACGGCCGCGCCCACGACGAGGCGCTGGTGCGCGAGCTGGCGCAGCGTTTCCACGACGCCGTGCGCGCGGCGTATTCCGACGGCCAGCGCGAGCTGGCGCAGATCGCGGGAGCGGCCTGAGCCATGAGCGACGAGATCGTCACCCAGATGGGCCTGCTGCTCACCCAGATCCGCGGCGTGCGCAGCACGCTGGATCAGGTCGCGCAGGCGACCGCACGCTACGCCGGCTTCGCCTTCGCCGAGGCGTTCACCCCCGGCGGCCGTTTCGGCGCGCCGCCGATGCGCGGCGGCGCCCTGCTGGTGCACGTCAACAACCTGCGCGATCTGGTCGCCAGCAGCGGCATCGCCGGCTTCTTCGAAGGCCTGCTCGGCGGCATCGGCCGCTTCTTCGGCGGCCTGTTCGGCGGATTGATCGGCGGCACCATCGCCGGCGTCGCCTTGCCGGTGATGATCTGGAAGGTCGATTCCATCGTCACCACGCTGCGCAACATTCTCGACCGGCTCGGCATCGGCGGCGCCACGCCGGCCCGGCCCGGCGCCGCGCGCGAGCCCGAAGACTCGCCCAACGCCTCGGTCGCCGGCCAGCCGCTGACCGATCAGATCGGCGAGTTCCGCGAGATCCTGAGCCTGATCACCGGCCTGTTCGAGGCCTCCGGCAACGGCAGCCCCGCGCCGGAGCGTATGGAAAGTTCGGTGACGCCGCAGCACGAGCGCTGGATGACCATGCTGCGTTCGGTCGAGAACGTGGTCGGCGGCGTGACCCAGATCGTCAAGGGGCTGATCATTCTGGTGCCGATGTTGATCGGCAGCCTGGCCCTGCTGATCGACAAGCTGGATTCGATCAAGCTGGCCTTCGTCGAGATGATCCAGTTCATCCTGCGCAACGTGATGCTGTTGCGCGGCGTGGTCCTGGTTACCGTGTTCGACCTGCTCGGCGTGGCCGCGCGGCTGGCCGCCGGTCTGGTGCAGGTGGTCGGACAGATGGTGCAGGGCCTGCTGACCAGCCTGTTCGACATCGCCGGCACCGTGCTGCAGGGCGCGCTGGCGGTGTTCCAGTTCCTCGCCGGCGGATTGCAACGCGTGGTCAACGGCATGCTGCGCTGGCTGGTGGACACCTTGTTCGTGGTGCTGGCGCGTTTCGGCGACCTGCGCATCTTCCGCCTGATCACCCACCTGATCCAGGTATTGCCGGCGGTGCTGCCGCCGCTGTACGAGCTGATCCGCGGCAGCAGCCCGCCGCTGACCGCGACCCAACAGACCGCGTTGGACAACGCCGCCGCGCTGGCCCTGCCTGGCCCGGCGTTCCCGTCCGGAACCCTGCCCTCGTCGCTGCTGCCGGCGATGCCCGACGTCGCCGACCTGGCGATGCCGGCCGCGGCGCTGGCGACCCTGCGCACGCAGATGGACAGCCTGCGCGACGGCCTGATCCGCGGCGTCGGCGACCTCAGCAACAGCGTGGCCACCGGTTTCGCCCAGCTCTCGGCGCGCTTCGATTCGATGATCTCGACCGAGCTGGATCGCAGCCGCAGCGACTACGCAGCCAACCTGCAGTCGGTGCGCGAGCGTTCGGCCGAATTCGCCAATGCCTTCGCCGAGGCCGAACGCGCGGTGCGCGAACGTCCCGCGACCGGCCTGGAGGCGATCGCCCATGCCTACGAGCAATGGCTGGCTGGCGACGGCCTCAGCGGCCTGCTGGGCCGGATCACCGACCTGTTCCGCGCCACCCCGCCCGGCGACAGCGGCTCCATCCCCGGCGCCATCGTCGGCGAGACCGTGGACCGGCCGCGCGCTTCGATCGAGATCCAGGAAGTGATCATCGACCTCACACCGCCTCCGCCGGAGGATGGCGAACCCGGCCGCGCGCCCATGCTGATGTCGCCGGAACTGATGTACGCGCAACTGCTCGCCTACCAGCGCGAGCTCGCCCAGCGCGGCTCAGACGATTCCGCCTTGCTGCCCGCCTGACAGGAGACGAGACATGCCCGCCTACGGATACCTCGCCTGCTGGAACAGCCTGCCGCCGCTGGTGTTCCGCTTCCAGTTCAACCCCGAATCGCTGACCGAGAAGCGCGGCTACAAGTACACCGATGTCGAAAACTTCGGCAACTGGGCCTTCGACAAGACCTCGGCGGCGATGAGCGCCAGCCAGCCCTGGTACGTGAAACTGGCGACCGCGCCGGCCGGCGCGCTCGAGGACCTCAAGGAATTCGGTCCGCAACTGGTGCGCACCCATCCGTTGGAAGCCGGCTGCGGCGAGCCGCGCACCTTCGCTCTGGATTTCGTGCTCGACGGCCTGGTGCGTCCGGAAGGCTCCACTGCCGACGTCGGCAACCTCTACGACGGCGACATCACGCCCGATCTCGCCCTGCTGCGCTCGTTCGTCAATCCCGGCGTCGACGTGGGCAGCCTGGTCGAGTGGATCAGCAGCGGTTTCGAGAAGACCTTCTCGCCGCCACTGTGCACGCTGATCTACGGCGGCATCAACACCGACTGCGTGATGGAGAACCTCAGCATCAAGATCACCCGCTTCAACGCCGACACCTCGCCCTCGCGGGCGGAGATCAGCGTCAGCCTGAAGCAGCAGACCAAGGCGATTTCGCCGCTGATCGAAACCATCGAGCGCTACGTCAACGTCGCCCGGACCATGGGTCGCTCCGGCTACGGCATGGACTACGTCAACGTGCTGCCGGGCGCGTCGGTCATCAAACACATCTTCGATCTCTAGGAGCACCGCGCGCATGTCCGTTTCCGCACGATCGCGATACGCCCGCCTGGCGCCGATGCAGGCCCCCGACGCCGACGGCGTGGTGCGCACCGCGCTGCCGATCCGCCGCCACGAGGGCGTGCCCGCGAGCTCGGCGCGTTACGCGCACCTGGTCACCGGCGCCGAATCGCTGGAATACCTGGCCTGGCGCTATCAGGGTTCCAGCGAAGCCTGGTGGCGCCTGGCCGACGCCAACCCGCTGCGCTTTCCGCTGGAATGGCGCCCGGGCGACAAACTCGATATCGCGTCCGGCACCGGCGCTCCCGGCCTGGTCGAACGCGACCGGCGCTTCTGAGGACGCGTCATGAGCGACAGCCGCCAGCCGTACAAGCGTGTGCACCTGCAGGGCATCGACATCAGCGCCAACGTGCGCAGTGCCGAGGTCGAGGACAACGATCGCCTGATCGACAAGGCGGTGGTGGTGCTCAACGACCCCAGCGGCAGCGGCAGCGAAGCGCCGCGCGAGGGCAACACCCTGCTGGTCGACCTGGGCTGGGGCGAGAACCATGCGGTGCTGTTCGAAGGCGAAGTCACCCAGATCGCGAACGCGGCGGCAGGCTGCAATCCCAAGCAACTGACCATCACCGCGCTGGACCTGTCGTACCGGATCCGCAAGCGTCCGTTCCGCGCCACCCACCACGTCGGCACACTGAGTTCGATCCTGCGCTCCATCGTCACCCGCGAGCCCACCACCGGCATCGAGGTCGGCCAGATCGAACCCAGCCCGGACCCGGAGTTCACCGAGGCAGCGCCGTTGCGCCAGACCACCCAGAACGATTGGGACTTCATCGTGCTGTTGGCGCGGCGGTATTCCTGCCGCGCCTTCGTCGAATACAACGGCGGCGCCTCGAAGTTCTACTTCATTCCGCTCGCGCGTCTGACCGAGGGCGAGGCCATGGGCACACTGGCCGCTACCGGCATGGCCGGGCGCATCACCCGCTTCTCCTACGAACGCACCGCCAGCGCCGCCTCGCCGCGACGCACCACCGCCACGGTGGATCCGATCAGCGGCGACACCGTGACCACCACGCCGCCACCGGCACCGGTCGAGCCCGCGCACGCGCCCAGCGAAACCGTCGCCGAGGCCGGCGGCGCGCCGCTGGACAGCGCGCTCGCCGTCGCCAGCGAAGCCACCGAAACGCCGCAAAGCCAGCGCCCGGAGACCTTCACCCCGGGCACGCCCTCCAGCCCCGCGCGCGCGACCAGCGATGCCGCCCAGGACCCGACCATGGCGCTGGGCTTCACCGCCCGCGGCGCCTGCGTGGGCACGGTGATGTTGCGCGCCAAGGGCGCGGTCGACGTCACCGGCATCAGCGGCTGGGGCGCCGGGCGCTGGTACGTGCGCAAGGTCAAGCACACGGTGCGCACCGCCTCCGGTGGCGGCATGTCGCCGGGCTACACCTCCGAATTCGAACTCACCCGCTAGGACGCCATGAACGCCATCCACCGTCACGCCGAACGCTGGTACGGAAAGTACAGCGGCACCGTCACCGACAACGAAGACCCGGATCAGCAGGGCTGCGTCATGGTCAACGTACCGGCGATCTTCGGCACCGAGCTCGCGGTCAGCGCGCGTCCGTGCTTTCCCTACGGCCACTTCTTCGTACCGCCGGTCGGCACCAAGGTCTGGGTCGAGTTCGAGGGCGGCGATCCCGAGTTCGCGATCTGGGTCGGCGCCTGGTATCCGAAGACCGCGACGCCGCAGGAGAGCCGGGTCACGCCGCCGCACAACCGCGTGATCCAGACCGCCAGCGGCCACACCATCGAGCTCAACGATACCGACGACGCCGCACGCGTGGTGATCAGGCACAAGGACAATTCCTTCCTCGCCATCGACGAGAAGGGCAGCGTGGTGGTGTCGAACAAGACCGGCTCCACGCTCTATCTCAACGCCGACAAGGGCGAGGCCTCGCTTATGTCCGAGCAGGGCCACGTGATGGCGATGAACGCCGACGGCGTGGTGCTGATGAACAAGGACGGCGCCAGCCTCGATCTCACCGGCGACACCGTGCGCATCACCGCTGCGAACATTCTGCTCGAGGGCACCACGGTCTCGGTCGGCAGCGGCGCCAGCGAGCCCACCCTGTTGGGCAAGCAGTTCGAGATGCTGTGGACCCTGTTCACCACTCACTTCCATCCCACCGCGATGGGGCCCACCGGTCCGACGCCGATCGCGCCCAGCCTGGCGTTGCTGCCGACGCATTTCACCGGCTCGGTCCTGGTGAAGTGAGGAGACCGCACGCATGAGCCGCTGCACCTTCCCCGCGCTGCCGATCCCGCTATCGCTGCCACCGTTGCCGCCGCTGCCGCTGCCGCCGGCGTTGCCCGCCATGCCCGATTTGCCGCAACTGCCGTCCTTGCCGGGACTGACGCTGCCGACTTTGCCGATCGCGATCAACCTGCCGCCGCTGCCGCCAATTCCGCTGCCGCCGCCGCTACCTTCGATGCCGCCGATGCCGGAACTTCCCGCGCTACCTGGACTGACGCTGCCAACGTTGCCGGTCGCGATCACCTTGCCGCCGCTGCCGCCGATTCCGCTGCCGCCACCGCTGCCGGCCTTACCAGCTCTGCCCACCCTGCCCCCCTGCCCGCTGGACTGACGCCATGGCCCTGAACCGCAACGCGATGGAATCGAGCTTGGCGACCACCCTGCGCACCAACTTCAAGAAGGGCGTGGACGAGGAGTGGGACAAAAACCGGGCCGCCGACGAAATGGCCAAGGCCATCGCCGATGTGGTCCACGCCTACGTCAGCGGCGCGCGCGTGACCGGTGTGCAGTCGCAAGTACGTGATAACGGCAACGTGCCGATAGGAACCGCCACCCAAACCGGCGAAGTCGGACTGAGCTGAGGAGCACTAGCGACATGGACAACGTCATGGGTTTCGCCTTTCCCTTCTCCCTCTCCGACGGCGGCGTCCAGCGCGCCAGCGGCCAGGACAAGATCCGCCAGAACATCCGCGCGCTGCTGGCCACGCGTTTCGGCGAGCGCGTGATGCTGCGCGAGTACGGCACCCGCATCCACTCGCTGGTACACGACCCCAACGACGAGGCGATGGCCACCCTGGTCAAGCGCCAACTGCAGGAATGCCTGCTGGCCTGGGAACCGCGCGTGCTGGTCACCAACGTCACCTTCGAACGCCGCGAGGCCGAGCTGTACGTGCGCCTCGACTACACCCACACCAGCGAACCCAGCACGGATTCGCTGCTGGTCCCGTTGGCCTGAGCAAGGAGCGCCGTCATGGCCGTCACCGATCCGTTGCCGCCGGCGATCGATTACACCAACAAGGACTACGCGTCCTTGCGTCGCGCCATGCTCGACCTCGCGCGCCTGCGCCTGCCGGAATGGACCGACCACACCCCGTCCGACCTGGGCGTGGTACTGACCGACATGGTCGCCTACGCCAGCGACGTGATCCTGTACTACCAGGATCGCATCGCCAGCGAGTTGTTCCCGGGCACCGCGCGCGAACGCCGCAGCGTGCTGCAACTGCTGCGCCTGATCGGTTACGAACCCACGCCGCCGTTGCCGGCGCGCGCGGACCTGCTGCTCACCTTCTCGGTCCCGGTCGGCCCGGCGGTGATCGTGATCCCCAGCGGCGCGCAGTTCATCGCCAGCCAGCCCAGCGACGACCCGCCGACCTTCGAGTATCTCGGCCCGGCGCTGTCGATCGATCTGCATTCGGATCAGGTCCTGCCCGGCGCGGTCGCCGGCCAGGCTCAGTTCGTGCTGCCGGTGTCGCACAGCCGCAGCCTGCCGCCGATCCTGCTCGGTTCTTCCAGCGGCGAACCCAACCAGAGTTTCCGCCTGCCGCACAAGCCGCCGATCCTGGAAAGTCTGGTGGTCGAGGTCGACGAAGGCGCCGGCTGGGTGCGCTGGGACCGACGCGACAACTTCCTCTACAGCACCGGCCCCGACGGCCGCACCCTGCTGTCCACCCGCGACTCGCGCGACTACATCTGCCAGTTCGACGAGAACGACGCCTGCAGCATCCTGTTCGGCGACAACGTGTTCGGGCGCATTCCGCCGCGCGGAACCAACAACGTGCGCGCGACCTGCCGGGTCGGCGGCGGCACCCGCGCCAACGTCTCGGCCAACACCATCACCCGCGCGGTGACCGCGCTGCCGAACCTGCTGACGGTGACCAACCCGGCCCCGGCCGCAGGCGGCAGCGCTTCGGAGAGCAGCGAGATCGCGGTCCGCAACGGACCTATGGTCTACCGCAGCGGCCGTCGCGCGGTCACGCCCGACGACTGCGTCGCCCTGGCCTATCACGCCGGCGGCGTGGCCAAGGCGCGCGCGCGCAGCCGCAACTGGAACCAGATCGATCTGATCGTCGCCCCGCAAGGCGACAGCTGGCGTCCGGTGCCCGAAGCCTTGCGCACCGCACTGCTGGCTTATTTCGAGGACAAGCGCATGGCCGGCACGCAGTTGCGCGTGCTCGACGCCAGCCCGGCGCCGGTCGCGATCGCGATGACGGTGCGCTACGACGCACGCTACCAGGCAGATCCGCTGCGCCAGCAGATCGCCGACACGGTCGCGCGCTACCTCGCCTACGACGCGGTCGATTTCGGCCAGGCGTTGTACCCCAGCGATCTGTTCGCGCTGATCGAAGCCATCCCCGGCGTGCTGTCGCTGGACATCTACCGCTTCAACCGCGCCGACCAGCCCGCCTCGACCCTGGACGACGACCTGCGCCGCTACGACCTGCCGTCGATGGCCGATCTGCCGGACTTCATCCGCAACGCCCTGTTGTCCCGCACCGCGGTCGCCAGCCGCGTCGATGTCGGTCCCTACGAGCTGCCGGTGTTGTCGCAGCTCGAACTCAGCCTGCAGATCGGTTGAGGGGGCCCGAGTGATCATCGACCGCTTCATCGCAGACGCCGACCTGGTCGCCCGCCGCGTGCGGGTGGCCTGGACGCTGACGCCGGGTCCGGGCGAGACCCTGGCCGACGCGCCGCGCCAGACCCTGCGGCGCAAGACCCGCGACTTCGAATTCCCGCAGCCGCCGCTCGCGCCCGACCCTTACCTGGTCTACGACAGCGCTGCGTTCCCTCCGATTCCCGGCGGCGGCATCAGTGTGATCGACCTGCCGCCGTGGGAAGAACGCGACGGCGCCGAGCGCATCGTCCATGAAGCGATCAGCGTCGCCCAGGATGTCGGCGGCCAGCCGCTGGAACGCATGCGCCGCATCGTCGCTACGACCTACGGCGCCGATGGCCAACCGTTGCGGCGGCGGATCGAGATCGTCGACGGCGGCGACGCGCCGCTGTCGCTGACGCCGGGCGACGCCTGCTACTACCAATTGTTCAGCACGGCCTTCGATCCGGTCGAGGCGCAACGCTATCGCGCGATCGCCACACCGGCGGCGCCGCACGGCCTCAACCGCAGCATGTACGACTTGCTGCCGGCGGTGCATCGCCAGTTCGACGTCAACCTGCGTCCGGTCACGCCGGGCTCGGACGCGATTCCGGAAATGGCCGCGCGTTCGGGCCAGCTGCGGCGCCTGCTCGACGTTTACGGCGCGGCGATGGACGGCGCGCGCAGTTCGGCCGAAAACCTGTGGACCCTGCACGATGTCGACCGCGTCGACGGCCGCCGCCTGCCGCTGCTGGCCGGTTGGCTGGGCTGGCGCCTGGGCGACGCCGATGCCTTGCCGCTGGCGCGCAACGAACTCAAGGCCACCCCGCGCCTGTACGAATCGGTGGGCACGGTGACCGCGGTCGGTGCGCTGGTCACGCGCTACACCGGCTGGACCACGCGCACCGCCGAATTCGTCCAGCACCTGGCGCGCAGCAACCACGCGCCACGCTATCAACTGCACGCCAGCGTGCCGGCCGGTGCGGGCTGGCGCTCGCCGTTGGACGCAGCCGCGCTACTCGGCTTCGGCAGCGGCAACGACGAAGCCTTCGGCGTCGGTCTGGCGCCGGCGACCCTGGTCGGCAACATCGCCGGGCCGTACGCGATCTTCGCCGGCGCCGAACTCAGCATCGCCGTCGACGGCGGCGCCGCATTCCGTGTGCGCCTGGGCTCGTCGTCGTTCGCCAATCCGGCGGCGGCCACCGCGGCCGAAGTCGCGGCCGCGATCGCGGTGGTCGCCAACGACATCGTCGCCGACGCGGTCGGTGGCCAGGTGCGGCTGCGCACGCGCAGCGTCGGCCCGGAATCGCAAATCAGCGTGGCCGCGCGCGAAAGCGAGCCGCTGACCCTGGACGCGGCCGGCAGCGACCGCATCACCGCCGCGGCCGACGCGCTCGGTCGCGTGCGCGTATTCGCCAGCGATGCCTTCTCCACCCCCGATCCCGACCAGCGCGAGGGCGAACGCGCACCTTACGGCGGTCTGGTCTGCAAGACCTGGGATTCCGGCCAATGGCGCGGCGCGACCCGCCTGCTGGCGACACGGCCGGCCGACGATGCCGCGGTCGCGCATCCGGCCGCCGCCACGCTCGCCGACGGCCGCGTGTTCCTGGCCCGCATCGAAGCCGCCGAAAGCCCGAACGCGCGCGTGCGCTGGAGCCTGGGCAGCTCGCGTCCGCGTCTGCCGGCCGTGCTGCAGGGCCGTCAGTTGCCGCGCTTCCGTCTGCTCGTCGGCACCCGGCTCACGCTGCGCACCGCCGGCGGCAACGACGTGTTCCAGGTCAACGCCATCGATTACGCCAACCCGGCGCAGGCCACGACCGCCGAAGTCGTGACCGCGATGAACGCGCAACTCAGCCAGACCGTCGCCAGCCCGGCCGGCGACGGATCGATCCGCCTGACCAGCACCGCGCTCGGTCCGACTGCGCGCCTGTCGGTGGATCTGGCGCTGTCGAGCACTGCGCGTGCGCTCGGCTTCGTCCATGCCACCGCACCGAGCTTCGGCAGTTGGGACGACACCCTGGATCTCACCGCGGCGCAGACCATTCCCGCGCTCACGCCGGGCCGTCCGACCGAACTTAGCGCGCTCGCCTCCGGCAATGGCGCGCTGCTCGCGTGGAGCGAGCACGAGGACGGCCGCTGGCGCCTGCGCGCGAGCGCCTGGCTGGGCGCCGTGGACGCGATCGCGACCGCCGCCGGTCTGGCGCTGCGCGGCGAGAACGGCGCGATCAATGTGCTCGATTCGGCCGACGGCCTGCCGAGCGACGACGTCCGCCACGCGCACGTCGATGCGCTGGGTGCGCTCTGGGTCGCCACCGACGCCGGCGTCGCGCGTCGCCGCGGCGATCTGACCTGGCAGAGTTTCGACATCGGCGACGGCCTGTCCAGCGACGACTGCCGCCAGCTGCTGCAACACACCGACGCCGGCGTCTGGGTCGCCACCGCGGCCGGCCTGTCGCGGATCGCGGCCAACGGCAGCATCGCCGTGTTCGACAGCGGCGACGGTCTCGCCGACAACGACGTGCGCGCGTTGGCGCTGGCTGCCGATGGCGCGCTGTGGGTCGCGACCGCGGGCGGGCTCAGCCGTCTCGACCGCGACGGCAGCTTCGCCAATACGCTCGCGCCGACCCTGCCCAGCGACGACGTGCGCGATGTCGCCTTGGCCGCCGACGGCCGCATCTGGGTCGCCACCGCCGCCGGCATCGCCGAACGCAGCGCGGGCGGCACTTGGTCGACCGTGACGTCGCCGTTGGCGATCGGCAATGATGTGCGCGGCCTCGCCTATGCCGACAACGCGCTGTGGATCGCCGCCGCCAGCGGCGTCTGGCGCCGCGCCGGCGACGGCAGCTGGCGCGGCTGGACCCTCGCCGACGGCCTGCCCAGCGTCGACGCGCGCCGTGTCGGCGTCGATGGCGCTGGCCATGCCTGGGTCGCCACCGCCGCCGGCGCTGCACGCATCGACCGCAACGACGCGGTCGTCGCGGTGCGCGCGGCGCAAGGCCTGCCCAGCGACGATGTCAGCGCCTGGTCGTCGCCGTGGTCGGGCGCGATCGCGATCAGCGACGGCGGCGCCGCCAGCGGCGATCGCGGCGACCGCGATCCCTGCCTGCTGCGCGAAGCCGGCGGCAGCATCCTGCTGCTGTGGTCGCGCTGGCTGGCCGGCGCGGCCGGCGAAGACCGGCGTGCCCTGCGCGCGCGTCGTTACGATCCGGTCGCATTGAGCTGGGGCGCGACGGTGAACGTCACCACCGCACCCGCGCCGGGAGCGGCCGATGTGCAGCCGTCCGCACTGGCCCTGGGCGGCGGCGGCGCCCGTGTGTTCTTCAGCAGCGACCGCAACGGCGGCCGCGGTTTATGGGAAGTGTCCTTGAACGCGGCCCTGGTCGCGGCGGCACCGATCGAACTGCCCTGGAACGAAACCGCGCGCATCGCTCCGTTGCCGCTGATCCTGCCCGTCGCCGGGCTCACCCTGCTGCATCGTTGCGATGCCTCGCTCGCGCTCGACCAACTCGCGCCGATCCTCGCCGGCGCTGCGGCGACCGCCGCGCCCACGCGCGTCCCCGAGGCCGCGACCCTACGCAGGCACTGCAACACGATCACGCCGCGCATGGCCGAGACCGCGCGCAACAGCCGCCATCACCAATGGGGCGATCTGCTCGCCTACACCCCGCACCGGCCGCTGGGCGGCGACGACGAACCGCCGTTGTCGCCGAACGAGTTCTTCACCCGCGGCACGCTCGGCCTCTACGTCACCCGCGGCCGTTTCGGCCAGGCCCTGACCGCGACCAACGCCGCGCGCCTGAAACAACTGCTGGCGGAGTTCCTGCCGATCAACATGCGCGCGGTGATCGTGCTGTCGCCGTCGCTGACCACCGAGGTGCTGTACGCGCCGGGTGCGGATCTCAGCGATTCCTATCTGGACGATTACCCCTTCGTCGAAAACTTCCTCGACCTGGCCGACTCCAGCGCCGCCGCCTTGCCGGACTGGGTGGTACTGCTCAGCAACCAGGTCGCCGGCGTCAGCGCCGATCCGACCAACTTGAACACGCTGCGCCGACGCACTTATTTCCCGCCGCCGATCTGATCGGCGCCCGCCCGCACGTCTTTCACCGAACCACGCTCATCGAAGGAATCGAACTATGGACACGGACACCCGGATGCCCCTGCCGCAAGGCATGTACCGCGACGTGCTGCGCGACGCCGACGGGCGCGTGATCTGGGACCGCGGCTGGGCCAAGAACGCAATCCTCGCCGACTGCCGCCGACTGCTCGCCGCCTTCATGGGCGGCACGCCGGGCGGCACGCTCGGCATTCAGGGGTTGGCGGTCGGTGCCGGCCTCGCGGCTTGGGATCAGGTACCGCCGCCACCTCCGACAGGCAACGAAACCGGACTCACCGATCCGTCGCCGTTCGTGGTGCCTGCAGCAGCGCTGGCCTTTACCTTCATGAACGGTCCGGTGCCCTCGGCCACGCCGACCAATCGCCTGCAAATCGTCGCCACGCTCGGGCCCAACGTACCGCCCTGGCCCAACGGCAGCCACGCCACCGGCAACCTGCGCGAGTTCGGCCTGATCGGCCAACTCGGCGGCGCGCCGATGCAGATCAATCTCGTGCGCCATCCGGTCGTCGCCAAAGACCCGGCCAGCACGCTCGAACGCACCATCTGGCTCGTGTTCTGACACGACCACACGACGGGGACACGCCATGGCCATCATCTCACCCAACACTTTCGATCCGATCCGCCGCTACGTCAGCGTGCGCCTGGCCCAGGGCGTGCCCCTGGCCGACGCCGACTGGAACGAAGGCGACGACATGCGCCGCTACGAGCTGCGCGCCTTCCTGCGCTGGTTCGTCGGCGACGGCGTGCCGGTCGGCAACGACGGTTTCCGCATCGCCGCAATCAACTCCGCGACGAGTTTCACCATCGTCGCCGGCGGCGGTCCGCAGCCCCTGCAGGCCGGTCGCATGCTGGTCGACGGACTGGAAGCCTTCATCACCGCCGACATCGGCTTCAGCGCGCAAGCGCTGCATGCCGGCCAGGCCGGCGCCGCAGCGCTGGCCGCGAGCTGGGGCGTGCCGGTGATCGCCGCCTTGCCGGCGCCGCCGGTCGCACCGGCCACGCGCACGCTCACCGTCTACCTCGACGTCTGGGAACGCCTGGTCACTCTGGCCGAAGATCCGGCGCTGGTACTGCCGGGCTTGGGCACCGAAACCTGCTCGCGCCTGCGCCGCGAGTGGGCCGTGCGCGTGCGCACCGGCGCGGCGCCGCCGGTCAACGGCGATCCAGATTTCATCGCCGGCCACAGCTACGCCGCGCTGGCGACGATCACCCAGACCTCGGCCGGCATCATCGACGCTCCGGCCGTGGTCGACCGTCGCCGTCGCGGCATCTCGTTGCCCTCGCAGATGGACTTCAACCAGGTGCTGTCGGACACCTTCGGCGGCGGCTACGCGGTCAACGGCAGCGGCGTACCGCAGCTGCCCTATCCGATGCGCGACGTCATCAACGCGATGCTGCGCGAACGCCCGGCCGCAGTCGGCCCAACCACCGTGCTCAACGCCGGCCCCTACAACACACCCGCGGCGGTGATCGATTCCGGCGGCGTGCCCTGGGTGTTCTGGGTGCGCGTAAGCGGACCCAACCGATTTCTGTCCTTCAGCCGCCGCATCGCCGGCGTTTGGACCGCACCGGCAGACGCGTTCCAGTTCACCGGCGTACTCAGCGTCAGCAGCCTAGCCGCCGCGGCCCAGTCCAACGGCACGATCCGAGTGTTCTATTCCGCGTTGTCGGGCACCAACCGCATCTTCAGCCGTGCCTTCACCGGCGCATGGGGCGCGGAGGAATTGGTGGACTCGGTGGACCAGAACGAACGTGTGAGCGCGATCACCGACCCGGCCGGCACCATCATCGTCGTCTGGCAGCGCAACACCGGCGGTGTGTTCACCGCCCAGTCCGTGCGCTATCCCCTGGTCGGCGCGCCCAGCGCGGTCACCAACGCCGGCACCATGACCACCCCGGGCGACCACGCCATCGTCGTCGATCCCACCGGCGCGCCGCAGCTGGTGTACGTGCAAGACCCAGCCGCGCCGAACTGGCGCGTATTCACCAAGCGCTACATCGCCAACGTCTGGGAAGCCAACTTCACCGACACCACCCTGACCATCCCGGTCACCACCTTCATCGACCTGGCCGCGGGCTACACCGCCGACGGCTCGCTGTGGCTGTTCTATTCCACCGTGAGCGCGCCTGGCTTCAGCACTCTGCGAGCGCGTCGGCTCGTGTTGGGCGTGACCGAAACCCGCGAACTTCTGCCGCCGCAACAGACCGCGCGCTTCCCCAGTCTCGCAGTCGACGCCGCCGGCAATGCCGGCCTCTACATCCAGAACGGCGCCCTGCTCCAGCAGGTCAGCCTGGTCCAGCAAATCTGAGCGAAAGGAGCTCCTCATGAAACGCGAACACTCGCTACTGCGGGCCTGGGCGATGACACTCGCCCTGCTCGTCGGCGCCGACGCCGTCGCCGCGACGGCGACACCCAACGTCACCGCCGCCAGCACCTCCGAACCCAAACTCAATGGCGCCGGCGACGCCTGGGCGCCCTTCAGCAACGCGCTGGGCGTACCCAATTCGAGCAAGCCGATCCGCGTGTTCTATCTCTCCGACGATGTATCGGTATATCCGCTCAGCGCTGCTGGGGCCAACATCCAACTTCGACCCAAGCAGGGTGGTCCGACCGTGGTCTGCACCGCCAATCCGGCCGTGCCGGTACTCACCGCCAGCAACGGCGGCACCTGCACCTTCCGGATCGTCAATACTGCCGGCCAGCTCGATACCCTGGAGGTCTATCACCTGGGCATGCTATCGGGCCAGATCCACCTGACTGCAACCGGGCTGACTGCCAGCGGCGGCAATACCGTCGATCCATACGACAGCGACACCGTGCTGCCCGGCAACCTGCCGACGGCGGCGGTCGGCCCGCCGCTGTCGCGCAAGCCGGCCAAGCTGGTGCTCGTGTACGACCGCTCCGGCAGCATGGATTGGTCTTCCGCACCCGCCAATGCCGCCTGCGGCCCTACCTATTCGCCGACTCCCAACTGTCGTCGTTGGAACCTCTTGAAGGAAGCGTCGCAGCAGATGATCAGCGTGGCCAAGGCGTATGCCCTGCCCACCGACAAGGTCGGCTTGGTGCTGTTCAACCACGGTGTCGAGTTGCCCGGTGGCGCCTCGCTGACGCCGATGGGCGACGGCTCGCTCAATGCCGTCACAGTGGCGCTGAGCGGAGAAGAGCCGACCGGGAACACCTCCATCGGCGCCGGCGTCGATGAGATGGACGGCGAATTAGAAGCCGATAACGCCAACTACAACAACATGACCCTACTGTTCACCGACGGCGAGCAGAACACCGCGCCGTACCTGGTGGTCAACAACAATAGCCTGCTGATCAATCCCACCGCGAACCTCGCGCTAGGCGACCCGTGGCTTATACCCCCCGCCACCTCCAAACTATGCGTGTTCCGCCTGCGCGCCGACGACCCGGCCGGCCCAGCCGGCACTACAACGCTGCAGCAGATCGCCAACGCCGGCTGCGACACCGCCATGGGCACCGTCACGGCGATGGGCGCCTTGCCTTCGGCGATGATCGACCACTTCGTCGACACGCTGAATACCGCCCTGGTCGGCGATAAGCTCGAAATGACCCAGTCGGTCAACGGCGAGCAGGCGGCACCCGCGGGCGCCGCTCCGGCGCCGATCCCGATGTCCTTCAAGACCAGCAAACGCGACTTGGCGTTCACGCTGTTGCTTAGCTGGGACAGCGCCTTCCAGGCCGATGGACGTCCCAAGATCAGCCTGAGCAAGGACGGCGTGGATTTCGAGCCGCTCAACGACAGCACCTTCCTGGTCGACGGCGGCGCCCATCACGTCTCGATGACCCTGCGCGCTCCGTTCTGCAACGCGGCCAAGAAGTGCGTCTCCAGCGAAGGCGAGTGGAAGATGCAGGTGACCCGCACTCTGCCCAGGGGATTGGGTCACTGGAACCTGGTGGCCGTCAGCGACAATGCGAGCATCGCCTCGCGCTTCACGGTCGGCCAGACCAAGATCGGCGTCGGCGAACCGCTGCAGCTCAAGGCGATCCTGACCGAAGGCGGCAAGCCCCTGGTCGGCCTGCCGGCTGGTACGGTGCGGGCCTTCATTTCCGGCCCGTCGCAGGGCTTGGGCAACGTGCTCTCCGCGTCCAAGTCCAAGCCGGGCGAAGCGCCGCAGGCCGATGCGCTCAGTGCGGCGGCCCTGAAAGTACAGGCGATGCTGGCCGACCCGGCGCAGCGCGACAAGATCCTCGCCGCGCTGGAACTGGGCGCCGAGAAGGGCATCGAACTCAAGGAGACCAGTCCGGGCGTGTACTCGGCCGAGTACCCGGCGACGCTCGCGGAAGGCGCATACCACGTGAGCTTCCGCATCGACAGTAAGAGCCCCGATAACGGCATATTCACCCGCATCCGCAATACCGATCACTACGTGGCGGTGCAGCCGGACGATGCCGCCACGGCCAAGACCATCGTGCATGCGCCCGCACGGCCCTGCCCCTCGACCTTCGCCGGCGGCTGCATCCAGGTCACGCTCAAACCGGTCGATGCCAAGGGCAACCTCGTCGGCCCGGGCAAGGCGACCAGCTTCAACACCAAGCCGTTCGACGGCGGCCTGGTCGGACCGGTCGTCGACAACCTGGACGGCAGCTACACGCTGGTGATCGGTTACAACAAGAAGGGCCTGGCTCCGCCCGTATTGGACATCGGTGGCCTGGTCCTGAATCTGCCCGACTCTGTCGGCACCGGCGGCAAGGGCGACGGCAAGCTCACCGGCGACAAGCCGATCTGGCAACAGTGGTGGGTGTGGCTGATCGCGCTGCTGGTGCTGCTGATCCTGATCCTGCTGATGCGGCGCAAGTAAGCCGTCTGGGGCGCGCACCTCCGCCCCGGACCGGGATACGAGGACGCCGCGAGCCATCGCGGCGTTTTCGTTTGCGCTTGGAGGGACGGTAACGGAGTCTAGATTACGGACGTGATGGCGCAATCGCGGCTCACGCCGCTCCCACAGGAAGCAGGCTCCAAGCTAGCGCGCGACAACGCGTCGCATGTCGGAACGACCCGCGCTGCCTCAACGCACCGGCGGCGGCAACATGGTTTCGCCGCACACGCAGCGCCCGTTCCACAACAGCATCTCGAAGCCCGGCGCGCATTTCAGGAACTGCTTGCACGTGTCCACGCCACCCAGGCTGTCCAGGGGCCCCGGGCCCCGATCGGTACGCGGCGGCGCGCGTCCGGGCGCCGGTTCGGGCGTGCTCAGGTCGCGGCAGCCGCATTCGGGCCACTCACCGACGCCGACCTGATTGCCGTCGGCGCAACCGAAGTTGCTCTCGCAGGTCAATGGCACCCGCGGCGTCACTTTCTCGCATGCGCAATTCGGCGGCTCGCCGGTCACGATCGCGCCCTCCGCACAATCGACCAGCTCCGCGCAACTGCGCTGGGCCGTGGCCGGCGGCAT
Source organism: uncultured Lysobacter sp. (assembly GCA_946480055.1). The sequence continues at coordinate 21,069 of CAMLID010000006.1, forward strand.
CGCCAGCAGCATTGCCAGTCCGATCAAGATTGCGAGCGTCGCTCGCGACTTCGTCTGCGCCTTCATGCCTGACCTCCTTGTGGGCGGATGCGCACGAGTGCGCGCCTCAGGGAAGCGGGCGGCATCGGCCGTCCAAGGCAAACATAGAATCCGACTGGCGACGATACCGCTCGTCGGCAGCGTGGCCGGCGACCGATTATCCGCGGCTAGCGCATATCGACGGACCGCAGAGGTCCGATCCTGCGCTGCGTCAGACGCCGCGCCGCACTTCCCGCCAGACCAGAACCAGCGGCGTCGCGAATACCAGCAACGCGAACGCGGCATAGATCGCGGCCATCGCGAACGCTCCCTGCACGGCCCACAGGATCGCCGGAAGGACTACCAGCGCCAGGCCGATCGGCCGACGCCGCGTGAGCAGATAGGCGCCGACGCCGACCAGGAGCCAGAACAGCGCCAACCCCATCGCCGCCGTCGAGGACAGTTGCTCGCTGCGGGCGCCGTCCGGCCCGGGCCCGACGAACAGCACCACCACCGCGGCCAGCACGGCGACCGTCAACAGCATCCAGGCGCACAGGTCGGACAAGCCGAAAAGTATCTTGGTAAGACGCACGCAACGGGTCTCCGCTCTTTCATCCCGCACTCGATGCGATCGCGTCCGAGCCGACTACGCCGGGAGGACCGAATCGCACGCCGCAGTTTACCGCCCCGCCGAGGCCGCGCGGCTACCGCAGCCCGCGCCGAACCGCTTCGTTCCCGCGTCGCCTCAATTCGGTACGGACGGTTCATAGACCGCGAACGGCCCGAAACACACCCAATCGGTCGAGGCCAGCCCGGCCATGACCTCGGCCTGGGTGGGGAAGTGTTCGCGGAACTCCGGCCAGACCCCGGCCACGTACTGGTCCCATTGCAGCGGATCCAGTTGGTGGACCTTGCCGTCGGCCAGATCGATGAATTCGTAGTCGCGCGACTGGATCTGCGCCACGGCCTGAACAAGGGCGCCTTCATGATCGGCGGCGGCCACGTAGACGGCGACGAACGCGCCCGCCAGATGGGACGGCATCTCTGTATTCTGACCACGCCCGATCTGCAGGTTAAGAAGAAACAACTGGTTCATCGAGCTCAACTAATCCAGACCATGACGCTGTCGATGATGCGCCAAGAACCATCCCTGCGCGCGAAGTAGTGAAGATATCCGGTCCCACAAAGGCCGCCGCAGCGATGACTCGCGTAAAGCAGCGCATGCGATCGATCTTGCGACAACACGGCACGACTGAGCGCCGCGTTGCCATTGGACCGCGGAAATGCGGAGTAAAATCCGGACCAGCCCTCGCCCCTATCAAACGATCGGTCTAGCCGCGCTCGCGATACTCGGATCACGTTCGGAATACCGGCATCCGGCACGGGAACGGATATGCGATTCGCCAGTATCAATTCTTGGCGTAATCGACGCGGTACTTTGGCATCGAAGTCGATCGAGTTGATCGCGTCCTCTAGCCATCGGGATCCGCATGTAGGCTCGATTTCTGGGGCTTTCGGCACTATTTCGCAAAACACCACCGAGGTATCAAGCAGGACCGTATGACTGACCTCAGGCGGGCCGGCGGCTCGCCAGGCTCGGGCGGCGGCGGCGGAATGCCTGCGAATTCCCAGTCGCGAAACAACACGCGCGTGAGCGCGACCATCTCCGCATCGGACGCGGCGATCGGATGCAAGAGCGCTGCTTCTCGCTCTTCGGCCAATCTCAGCGCATGCCCCACCAAGGGCGCGGCCAAAGCTATGGAGATCAGCGCCGCAACCGCAACGCTACCCGCCACCACCCTACGCAGGTTGGGTTTCGCTCGCATCCAACTTCACTCCACGGTTTTGCGATCAGTCGCTCTTGGGCGCGCGCGTGGGATTTCCCACGCTGTGGTTCAACGCCACCGCCTGCTTGGTCAGCTTACGCACGGTCATCACCGTGATCGTCATGCCTTCGCGCAGATCCAGCGTCGCCAGCTCGTACTTGCCACCAGGCTTGAGCCGGGGCTCGATCTCAAGCAGGCGCTTGCCGCGCCAGAAGCCGAACAGCACCCGTTGCGCTTCGGCGCGGATCAGCAGCACGGGGCCGTTGCTGAAATAGACCAGATGGCCCCACTTCACCACTTCCTCCAGCTTCGCCGCGCCGAGTACGCCTGCACGCAGGCGTTCGACCAGGTCGCGTCGCCAGCCGTCCAGCGCGGCGACGTAGGCGTCGGGATTCTCGGCGGGCTTGACCTTCTGCATCGCGGGCTTCCGGAGGCGCCAGGGTCGGACGGGACAGGAAGCATGCTACTGCAAGCACCGGAGGTCGCGGCGCCGGCGCGGCGGCCACGAGAAGCTGCCGCTGGAGCGCTCATTCGCCCGTATAAGGCCCCTTGACCTCGCCCCAGCCCCACTTCGGCATCGGCGCGTCCTGGTCGACCGTGGCGCCCGGCTGCGAGTTGATGACCGCCAGACGCGAGCCCCACTCCAGATAGCCGACCAGCGCGGAGCGGAATTCCGGGTCGTCCGGCATGCCGAGCTCGTCCGCCGTTTCCAGCAACAGGCTCACCCAGCGCCGCCGCTGCTCCTGGGAGAGGTGGCGGTTGAGATGGTGCTGGATCATCTGCGGATGACCGCCATGCTGGCGGGAGTAATCGTCCGGCCCGCCGAGCACTTCCGCCAGGAAGGCTGCGACATGCGTGGGATGGTCGTCGCCCATGTGCGCGAACACCGGCCCCAGCAGCGCGTCGGCGCGAACGTGCTGGTAGAAGCCTGCGGTCAAGCAGTTGAGCGCATCGATGCCGCCCAGCCATTCGTAGAGGGTCGGAACGTTCGGGTTCTGCATGGTGGCTCCGTGTCGGGTGGGAAGCGTCGATGCCGATGGGCAGCGCATCGTGCAGCGGTTCGCTGGCGTTCGCTAGAGGAGCTCGCGAAGGCCTCATCAGTCCGCGTCCCGCACGTCGAACCGGAACCGCCGTATCCGTCACGTCTTCGTAGCCCACCTTGCGTTAAAACCCAAGACGAATTCGCTGGAGGCGCCCATGAACAGGTCACTGACGACGTTGTCCGCGCTCACGCTGCTGGTCGCCTGCACCCCCGGCGCCGGCCAGCTCACCGGCGCCCAGTCGAAAGACTCGGAGGACAATGACACGCCGGCCACCTTCATCGTCATCTCGAAGACGACGCCCGAAGCGCCTGCCGCCGCGCAGCCGACGCCGCAGCAGGCCGTCGCCTCTGCGCAGCCGCTGGCCGATCCTCCGATGCAGACCGGCGGCCCCAATCCCGCCGTCGCCGAACCCGATCCGCCTTTCGTCGCCACCGAGTTCGGACGTTTCAACGAGCCCTGGGCGATGACCTTCCTGCCCGACGGCCGTTTGCTGGTGACCGAGAAGAACCGTCGTCTGCGGCTGTTCAACACCGCCACCAAGCAAACCAGCGAGATCAGCGGCGTGCCGGCGGTGGCTTACGGCGGGCAAGGCGGCTTGGGCGACGTGGTCCTGCACCCGCAATTCTCCAGCAACCGCTACGTCTACCTCAGCTACGCCGAAGCCGGCGCCAACAGCACGCGTGGCGCCGTCGTCGCGCGCGCGCAGCTGACGCTCAATGCTGACGGCAACGGCGGCAGCCTGTCGGGCCTGCAAGTGGTGTGGCGGCAGACGCCAAAAGTCACTGGCGAAGGCCACTACAGCCACCGCATCGCCTTCGGCGGCGACGGCAAGTTGTGGATCACCTCCGGCGACCGGCAGAAATTCGACCCTGCCCAGGACATGCAGCAGAACCTGGGCAAGCTGATCCGCCTCAACGACGACGGCACCACGCCCGCCGACAACCCATTCGCCGGTGTCGGCGGCGTCGCCGCGCAGGTCTGGACGCTGGGTCATCGCAATCTGCTGGGCATCGCCTTCGATCCGGCCGGGCGCCTGTGGACCCATGAGATGGGTCCGGCCGGCGGCGACGAACTCAACCTGATCGAACGCGGCACCAACTACGGCTGGCCGATCGTCTCCAACGGCGACCACTACGACGGCACGCCCATCCCCGATCACCCGACGCGCCCGGAATTCAACGCACCGGAAGCCTGGTGGAATCCGGTGATCGCGCCCGCCGGTTTCATCATCTACACCGGCGACCTGTTCCCCTACTTCCGCGGCCAGGGCTTCATCGGTGGATTGGCCTCGCAAGCATTGGTGCGGATCCAGTTCGACGGCACCAGCGCGCGCGAGTACAAGCGCTACCCGATGGGCGCGCGCATCCGCGAGGTCGAGCAAGGGCCCGACGGCGCGATCTGGGTGCTGGAAGACAGCGGCAATGCGCGGCTGCTGAAGCTGACGCCGAGGCCTTACTGAGGCGATGGAGTCGGCGCGGTGCGCGATGAGGTCACGCGAACGCTGACCAGTGTTGCGATCAACGCGATCCCCAGGCCGGTGATCGCAATCGGCGTGCGCCACTGCAGCATCGCGAATGCCGCCAGCAGCGTCGAAGCCGCGAAAAGATAGATTGCCGCACGCGAACGGAAGCCGAGCATCGCGCCACCAGCCACCAGCAGCGCGCCGGCCCCTAGCGAGGCCAGGAAGGCGAGCACGCCGATATCGCCCTCTTGAACCAAGGACACGCCGCTGAATCCGTTGAACAGGTAGAGCAGCGTCTGCACCGCGACCAGCACCAAGGTGCTGATACGCCATCGTCCCGCCGCTCCCAGGCCCTGTGCGGGCTGCGCGGCGTTCGGAGAACGGTATGGGTTGTCCTGGTCCATGTGAGGTCGTCTGCTCGTCGTTGCGGAGAATCGTCGCCTACCGGCCTTCAGCTCGAAGCGTCCAGGTCGAGCATACTCGACCGCGAAGCTCACAATCGGGAAGACCCGCCTATACAAACGCTGCAGCGAGCGCGGTGTTTTCAATCCGGCGCTGTCCATAACCCCGGCCGTGGGCGGGCCGACCGAGCCCGCGCCCAACGAACGCTCAGCGGCTGGGCCGATGGCCGTAGCTGAGCACCCGCGTGATCTGCCAGCTGCCGTTCTGCAGGCGCCATACGATTGCGAAATCGGCCAAACCCTCGCATTGACCGCTGGCGAACTGGCAGAAGCGGTGCGAGCCCTGGGCGATGGCGCCGAAGTCCTTGACCGGATACACCCGCAGGCTGCCGGGGATCAGCTCGCGACGGAAGTTGCCGCACACGTATTTCTTGGTGTTCGCGATCATCTCGTCGCGCGACCAAGTGACGCCGCCGGTGTCGTGATAGAACTCGACGTCGGGCGAGAAGTAGCCGGCATGCTTGTCCAACTGCCCCGGCGCGTCGCAATGGTTGAAAGCGTCGAACACCGCGGTGTCCAGCGCCGAGATGGTGTCGAACAAGGGATCGGCCGCAGGCGTGTCGCCAGCCGCTGGAGTGTCGGTGGGCGGCGCAGCGGAGGCCGCCAACGCGGCGAACGCGAGCATGACGCCCGTCAGCAGGGTGAGTTTCTTCATGCAGGTCTCCAGGAAACGCGGGGTGGAAGATGGGGCGTGAGCCGATCCGGCCCCCTGGCCGCCGCGCTGCGGAGACCAGGATGCCGATGAAATGCTTTGCCGGACAACGGCCGTGTTCGCGCGCCCAACATACGCTGCGCTTCTCGGCCCCGGGGCAAAGCGGAACCCTATTTCTTGCAGGTCGCCGCCGGATCGGCCTTGGCCGCGTCGGCACCCCACAGGCAGACGATACGATCCAGCGCCGACCCGGTGCGGGAATTGCTGAAGAACACAATGCCGTCGCCGGATTGCGGACGCATCAGGAATTTGGCGCGAAACCCGGCCTGGTTGCGACCGTCGTGGCCTACGGCGGTGCTGCCGTCGGCCAGGCGCTCGATGAAATGGCCCAGACCGTAGACGGCGGCGTCGGGTGCGCCCGGCGTGCTCAGCTCCGCCGGCGTGTACATCAGGGTCAGTTGCGCCTGCGTCAGCGGATGCGCGCCGGGGCTGCCCGCCATACCGGCGATCATCCAGCGGGCGAAATCGTGGACGGTGGTGCTCATGGCCGAAGGCGCCTGCTCGACGTAGTAGCGCATAGGCACCGGGCTGCCATCGTCGCCATGGCCCTGCGCGGCACCGGCCAGCACCTTCGGCGTCATGGCGACGCTGGTGTGTTTCATGCCCAAGGGTTTGAACACCAACTCGTTCGCCAGGTCCGAGTACTTGCGCTTCGTGGTCCGCTCGATGGCCAGCTGTATCAGCGTGTAGCCGCCACCGGAATACTGATACTTCGCACCGACTGGAGCGAACAGCTCCACCGCACCGCGACCGTTGGTCTTGCCGGCGAGCGACTGCTCCAGGGTCGGTAGCTCCTTGAAATCGAGCCAACCCTGATACCCGCCCAAGGTAGTGCCCGCAGTGTGCGAGAGCAGCCGGCGAATGGTGATCTGGCGATAGTCGAACTGGTTCTGCGCCAGCGGCCACGGCGACACCATGTCGGCCACCGGTTGATCCAGCTGGATACGCCCCTGCTCGGCCAGGCGCATCGTCACCCAACTGGCGATCGGCTTGGACAGCGAGGCCGCGACGAACACCGTGTCGGGCGTCACCGGCACCTTGCCGGCGTGGTCCGCGTAGCCGAAGCCGCGTGCGTAGACCAACTTGCCGTCGACGATCAGGCCCACGGCGACGCCTTGGACCTTGGCCTCTTTCATGATGGCCGGCACTTCGCGCTCGATGACCTGGGCGAACGGCGGCGCAGGCGCGGGGCTAGCCGCCGAAGCCTGCGCGCCGACCGTAATCGCGCCCATCAGCGCCAGCACTGCGAGCGGTTTGATCGATGCGGCGCTGACCGCGCCATGGAGAATGTATCCGGAGTGTCCGTTGCGCATGGCGTCCTGACTTGGCTGAGAAGTTTTGGATACGACGCAACGCTCCGCGAGAGCGATGCCTTCGCGGACACGGAACGACGCGATTGGTACGGCAGTCCCGCGGCTAACCCCCTGGCGCCGCGCCTGCACCGCATGCGCGATGCAGAGATCAGACCCAGGTAGGATGCGCGGCCGGCGGGCTTGGTTTAGACGGTCGCGGCGTCGATGTTCCGCCGGGCCCTGGGCCTGATTGCACAGCGAACCCGATGCGTGAACCGGGTGGTCTCAATCCGGGACGACGGCTAAGCGGCGCGCTGCGCCAGATAGCGCGTGAAGCAAACAACTGCGGCCACGAGCGATACCAGCAACGGAACGAACGAGTACCGCAACGCCACCTTGCCGCCCTTGCCGCCAGCGACACGCCCCAGTTGCCAGCAATGAAAGCTCCAAATGCCGGTCACTCCTGCGGCAAGCGCCGGATAAATATGCCCGACCGGATGCGGCAGCCATAGTTCGTACGTGGCGCAGAGGAACAGACTCACGAGGCCATAGGCGACGGCCGCGATCAGATTCGCCTTGTAGAGCTTTTCGATCATCAACGCTTGCTTCTGGTTTACCCGCCCGCTGCGGATTCGAAACAGGCCTCAGGTTCCGAACGTATTGAACGCCCAGAACACTCCGACGTACAGCGAGAGCGCTGCCATTGCAATGGCGAAGAGGTGGCGGCGATGCGCGCCGTTCGAGAACCACGCCAGCCCGGCCGCCGCCTTGGAATAACCGAAGCCCGCCGCGATCGTCGAGGTGCCGAGCCAAAGCGCCAGCGCGGCGTTGTAGGACAACGGCAGGTCGAAGAACTTCGAGCCGTACGCGCCATACAAGAACGCGATGTGCGCTGCGGCGATCAACACGATGAGAACGATCGGTCTCATGGGAGCCTCAGTTCTGAGCCAGGGCCGTTCTGAAGCAGGCTGCGTGAGCGCGGCCGGTCACGACTTGGGAGGCTCTGGCGGCAGCGGCGGCATAGGAGGTGCCATGGGAATCATCGGCCGCGAGCGCAGCGTGGCGGGCACATGCGGATAGCAACCGGTCTTGCAGGCGTAGGTGCACGAGTTCTTGTTGCGCGAGGTCTGCACGAAGACCGCCTGGGAGAACGAGTATCGCGGACCGTCCTCGGATGCGCACGACAGCTGCAGCTTTCCGGAGTCGCCCTGCGCCACGGTGCAGCGCTGATGCGGCCAGATATCGCCGATCGTGTTGCCATCGAGGTAGAAGATCCACCCGCTCCCCTCACCCGGCTCGCACACCTTCCACGGCTGCGGACTGAAGACCACGGTGACTCCGTTACCGTTGACGCCCGTCAGCTCCATGGGCCCTCCATCGGAGGCGGCCGCGGTCGTACATAGGGCGGCCATGAAGGCCACGGCCCACAACGCCAACTTTGTTTTCATGGATGCAGGCCCCTGAGCCGGACGAAACCGGGCCCAGCTTCGAGGCGGACCGCCAACGCGTCAAGACGAGTTGCGGTGAACCGGGGCACTGCGCGGCGACGTGTCGCACGCCCCTCCTCCACTCATGACCGGACGAGGCACGCGCCCACACCGCCACGGCGGCTCACGCAGCTCGCCCGTCCAGCACCTACCGGAACGGCCGTCCGCGGCTCCGCTTGACACGGCCCAATAATTCCAAAATACTGGAATCATGGAAACATCAACCGCCCTAAGCGCTCTTAGCGCCCTCAGCCACGAATCGCGCCTGGCCGCGTTCCGCCAGCTCGTACAGGCCGGCCCGCAGGGCATGTCGGTCGGCGAACTGCGCGAACTGCTGGACCTGCCGCCGGCCACGCTCACCGCTCACCTCAACGTGTTGCGCAACGCCGCACTGGTGCACGACCAGCGCGAGGGCCGGGTGATCCGGGTGCGCGCCAACTACCTGCAGATGAACGCCCTGCTCGCCTATCTCACCGAAAACTGCTGCGCCGGCGTCGAGGCTTGCTCGCCGGCCGCCGCCTGCACCCCACGACCGAAAGGAGCCCGCCGATGAACCGCTTCCACGTACACCTGAACGTCGCCGACCTGGCGTCCAGCATCCGCTTCTACAACGAGTTGTTCGCCATGCCGCCCACCGTGCAGAAGGACGACTACGCAAAGTGGATGCTGGACGACCCGCGCATCAACTTCGCCATCTCCAACACCGGCCGCGCACCGGGCGTCGACCACCTGGGCCTGCAGGTCGACAGCCGCGACGAGCTCACCGCGCTGGGCCGACGCCTCGACGCCGCCGGCGGCACCGTGGCGCCGGAGGAAGCGGCCGTGTGCTGCTACGCGCAGTCCGACAAGCTGTGGACCGCGGACCCGCAGGGCACGCGCTGGGAGTCGTTCCACACCTTCGGCGACGCCACCACCTACTACGACTCCGAGGTCGGCTGCGCCGGCGAAGGCGCTGCCGCCTGCGCGCCCAGCCCGCAGATCGCCGCGAAGCCAACGGCCGCATCGTCCTGCTGCGCCACGTCTTCGACCTGCTGCTGAGGCACGCACCATGCCGATCCGCCCCGCCCTGCCGTCCGAACACGCCCCCATCCGCGCACTGCTGACGGACAACGGCCTGCCCGTGCAGGACCTGGACAGCGCCGTCGTCGCCTTCCTGGTGGCCGACGACGGCGGCCCCATCGCCGGCGTGGTCGGCCTGCAGATATTCGGCGACATCGGCCTGCTGCGCTCGCTGGTGGTGCGCGGCGAGCATCGCGGCGGCGGCACCGGCGGCCGCCTGGTAGATGCGGTCGAAAGCGAAGCGAGCAGGCGCGGCCTGCGACAGCTGGTGCTGCTGACGCAGACCGCGGCGGAGTTCTTCGCCCGCCGTGGTTACCAGGTGATCGATCGCGCCCATGCACCGGCCGCCGTGCAAACCAGCGCCGAGTTCACGTCGCTGTGCCCTGCTTCCGCTTCGTGCCTCAGCAAACCCTTGCTACCCACGTAAGCACGCCTAGCTCGCGGTGGATCGCTGCCGAGTCTCGGCCGCCTTCCTCCTCGTTCCGCCCGATCCGAACCCCTCTCGTCCGTCGTATCCACGCCAACGGCATCTCGTATGACTCCCAAGAAACGCCTCCTCTTCGTCTGCGTCGAAAACTCCAACCGCAGCCAGATGGCCGAAGCCTTCGCGCGCATCCACGGCGGCGACCGCGTCGAGGCCCACAGCGCCGGCTCGGCGCCGTCGGGCCGCATCAACCCCAAGGCGATCCAATACATGGCCGAATTGGGCTACGACCTGAGTACGCACGCATCCAAGTCGCTGGACGAGGTCGACGGCGCGTTCGATGCCGTCATCACCATGGGCTGCGGCGACAATTGCCCCTGGGTGCCTGCGCAACTGCGCGAGGATTGGGCGCTGCCCGATCCCAAGCACCTGGACGACGAGGCCTACCGCGCCGTGCGCGACGAGATCTCGACGCGCGTGCGCGCGCTGCTGGCCTCGCTGCAGTGACGCTGGGCCGCAAACTGCTGGCCGAGTTCGTCGGCACCGCCCTGCTGTTGGCCACGGTGGTCGGCTCCGGCGTCATGGGCGTGGCCCTGTCGGGCGGCAACGACGGCATCGCCTTGCTCGCCAATGCCGCCGCGACCGCGGGCATCCTGTACGTGCTGATCGCTGTACTCGGCCCGGTGTCCGGCGCGCACTTCAATCCGGCCGTGACCTTGGCGATGCGGCTGCGCGGCGACCTGGACACCCGCGAGGCCATCGCCTACATCGCCGTGCAGATCGTCGCCGCCGTCGCCGGTGTGCTGCTCGCGCACGCCATGTTCGAACTGCCGCTGTGGCAGCCCGGCACCCGCGTGCGCAGCGGCGCGGCGCAGTGGCTGAGCGAAGCGGTGGCGACGTTCGGCCTGCTGCTCACCATCCTGGTCGGCGCGCGCCACCGGCCCGCCGCGATACCCGCCCTGGTGGCCGGCTACATCTTCGCCGCCTACTGGTTCACCGCCAGCACTTCGTTCGCCAATCCCGCGGTGACGCTGGCGCGCTCGCTCACGCAGACCTTCGCCGGTATACGCCCGGCGGACGTAGGCGGTTTCGTGCTGGCGCAGCTGGCCGGCGCGGCCATCGCGTTGTGGGTGGCGCCGAAGTTGCTCGCGCCATCCGCGACGACAGCGGACGGCGCCGACACCTGACGCCCCCCGCTTTGGGGTAGGAGCGGCGTAAGCCGCGATCGCGCAACCCGCCGAAGGAACGCGGTCGCGGCTTACGCCGCTCCTACCCCAAGGCCGGTCTCGCGCGGCAGCAGATCGATGCCGGCTCCATCGCCGCTCGTGTGCAAGCAACCGCCGCCCACATGTTTGGCGCCCCGGCCATTACGCAAAAGAACGAGACATCTGCGCCGCTACATTCACCGGCGCTACTCGGGCTCATCCGGCAAAGACCAATCCACTATTTCGAGGAATCGCTCGGACTCGGGAGTCTTCTCGAAGGCGCTGCCCTCCTTCGCGTCGAGGAAAGCGATGATCCCAGGGTCGTAGTTGGCGATGGTGTTGACGTCGTAGATGCCCAGATTGCCGGGGTCGCTCATGTACTCGTCGTCCTCATAGCCGGACATGAAGCGCCAGCCGCTATCGATATCGTTGTCCGGCGCCTCGCGATACATGAAGCGGACGGGATACCCCTCCACGACGATCCGGTCCGTGGCGATGCAACTGCCGTAGCCCCCGACCAATGGCTTGATCTCGCTTGCGGACAGTCGAAAATTCTTAGCCATCGAAAACACCCTTAGACCGAAGCGATCCGCATGCCCGTCGCGATTCGTCCACCCTACCGCGAACGCGATGAGCAAGACGCGTAGGCGGCCCTGGCACGAGAGCGCCGGCCGCACGTCAGTTGCCCAGGTGCTGCTTGGCCAAGGCAAGCCAATCCCGCTTAGGCGAGAACCCGGCCTCTTCCACGAGAGCGGTTAGACCGGCATACAGGGACCAAGGAGGGGTAGCGCTCGTTGCGTCCCACTTCACCTGCGAGCACTTGAAGCAGATCGCCATGGTGCTGATCCGCTCGCCCGAGGCGTAGAACTCGATCCGATGGTGCGGCTCGTAAACGCAGGCGGCGAAGGCGTCCTGCGTCGTCGGGTCCAGACCGTCGACGGTGGACTGGAAGAAATCCTTCTGCGCCGGGCTGAGCTGATGGCTGCCGTATACGACTTCGTTCGGGATCAGCGATTTACCGGCGTCGGCGTCGTAGGCGTCGTACAGGTAGGAATGCTCCGTCACCACGATTCGGTCGGCGCGTCGGATCATCCCGGCAAGCGCGTCCCGATACGTCAGACAGGACGAGGCAAGGGTCGTCATCGCAGCGCCATCGATTCCCGCCACCGGATCAAGCCGGGCCGCGCAGCGGCTTCGCCTTGGATGAACGACCGGGCGGCACGGGCTTGCCGAAGCGTTTGGCCGAAAGCTCAGCCGCCTTGACGCGCTCGACTTCACGGCTCTTCGGCGGACTGAACGTGGTGAGCGAATTGATCAAGGCGGTCGCCGCTTCGCTGACCTGCTTCACGGCCAGGTTGAACGCGGCTTCGTTGGCCTTGGACGGCGCGTTGAATCCGCTGAGTTTGCGTACGAACTGCAAGGCCGACGCACGGACCTCATCGGCCGTCGCCGGGGGCTCGAAGTTGTACAGCGTCCGGATGTTTCTGCACATACCGCCTCCAAGCCCGGATTCCGAGCGATTGCGACCCGCCTCTACCTACGAGAAGGCGCCACAGAGTGTCGGGCGGCCGTTCCAGCGCTGTCAATGGCAGGCTCGCGCGCAAGCCCGAACGGCCCGAACGCAAGGTTTTTTGCATCGCGCGTGGGTCGGATACTCCCAACCGCGCGTGAGAATGTCCGATGCTCGCCTCGGCGGACTCGGCCGCAAGGCGGGATGGCTTGCATACGCAAGCCGCCACGGCCCAAGCACAAGCCTCGCCGACGCGAGCGCGCAGCGAAAAGCCCGGCCATCGGCTCGCAAGGCTTGCGCGCAAGGGTTCGCGCATCGCAATCGCAAGGTGCTGGAATCGGCGCGCGAGGCGCGGCGAGCCAGGGGCGGAGACTCGTCGCCGAAGGCTGGCTTGCGCGAACCGGCGGCCCAGGCATGGCGGCTTGCGACCCGGGCTCGGCGGCTTTCGACCGGTACAAAACGGTCGGCGGCCCGAGTTCCGCACCTTGCGACCGGGCCGTCGCGGCCCGTCTGCCGCACGATCTCGGTCGGGCTTGCCTCGGTACAAGTCGCACCCCACTCACGCCGAAAGACACGTGGCGCAGCACAGTTCGCGCGCCGAGAGCCGACGTTCGCGCCCACCGCTCCCTGCCTTGGGGTAGGAGCGGCGTAAGCCGCGACCTGCGCAGGCCGCCGAAGATTCGCTATCGCGGCTTATGCCGCTCCCACAGAAAGCAGGCGGTGGCAGCGGCAACGGGCGACGGCTGGCCAGGAACGGGCAGTGGTTGACCGGGAACGGCCGTGGGCAACAGCAGCACGCGACGACTGTGGGAGCGGCGTAAGCCGCGATGACGCAACTGACCGAAGATTCGCGGTCGCGGCTTACGCCGCTCCTACCCCAAAGCCGGCCCTGCTCGGTAGTAGCGCCGCCCTAATGCAGTCGCTTGTCGGGCGGCTGGCACCACTGGTCGCACGCGGCCGGCAGCCACTCGCAGGCGTCCATCACCGGGTCCAGCTCCTTCGCCAGGGTCACGAACATTCGGCGCAGCATCTGTTCGTTGCGCGTGTTGCGGTAACCGATCTCCTGCAACACCTCCGGCTGCAGCGTACGGGCAATGCCGTGCAGTTCCTGATGGAACCGGTACAACAGCTGGAACGTCTCTTCGGGCATCACCACGCCCGCGCGCGGCGGGGTCGGTTGGGGTTTACGGGCCATGCGCAGCACTCCTGTCCTTGAGCGGAATACCCGCGCTGCGCCCAACGGCACAGGCGGGAAGTCGGGAGGTTCTAACCGCAAACAGCCGGCGGGCTTATTCCCCTTTCGGGTGTTGTATTCACCGCCCTCCCGACGCAGAGCGCACGCGTCGGTCATGCCCGAATTTCAGGCATGAAAAACCCACCAATTTATCGGAGGTGGGTGCCGCTGTTTGCGGAGTTAGAAGCTCCTTGGGAGCGAACTCTGCTACTCCGAACAGCAGCCGTCAATCAGAAAAATCCTACACACAAAATGCCACACAAACAGCACACCGTCCCTGTGCCGACGAACGGTAGAAACGGCTCGACGCTCTCGTGGTGAACTAAATCCGCGCCAATCAGGCGCATGGAAAAGGACTGCCGCGATGTACTTCAAGCTCTATGAAGACAAACAGGGCGACTGGCGCTGGACGCTGCACGCCGCCAACCACCGCAAGATCGCCGACTCGGCCGAGGGCTACAACAACAAGTCGGACTGCGAGGATGGCATCGATCTCGTCAAGTCGGTCACGAATTCGACTCCGGTCAAAGAGTGATCGCACAGCGGTGCGCGGAGCACCTCTGCGCCCCGCGCACCGCAATTCGCGTCGGCACAGCCAGGCGCTTGCGCCTCGGTGGAATCACCTCTCGGGTTTGACGGACGCTCGCCTGCACGGGTAGCCGTCCGATCCTCGTACTGACGCGCCTGATCCGCATAGGTCCGACCTACCCGAGCCACGAGCGAGTCGCCTTGGGGTAGGAGCGGCGTAAGCCGCGATGACGCAACTGGCCGAAGAGACGCGGTCGCGGCTCACGCCGCTCCTACCCCAAGGCCGACAGCAAAACGCCGCGGAGTCCGCGGCGTTTTGTTGAAGCGTTGGATGTTCCGGCTCAGTAATAGCCGGCCAGATTCAAGAACCACCCCTTGTTGTCGTACTTCAGATCCGTCAGGTCGTCGCTGAAGTCGGTGAAGTTGTAGCCCACGCCGACCTTGAAGTTGTCGCCGATCTGGCGGTCCAGGCCGATCAGCCAGCCGCGCTTGTCGCCGCCGTCCTTGACCTGCAGCCAGCGGTACTCGGCCAGGCCTTCCCACTTGGCGATCAGGTGATAACGCAACTGGCCGGCGACGAAGTCGGCGCGGCCGTCCAGCCACTGGCCTTCGCCGCGACCGATGCGGTAGTCGCCCCAACGGCTGGCGAGCTTGCCGGCCACTTCCCACTTGTCGTCGAGGCGGTAGACGCCTTCGAACGACAGCACCTGCGAGCGCTGGTCGTAGGTGGCGCCGCCGTCCTGGCCGAGGGTGGCCAGGTCGTACAGGTAGGTGTACTTGCCGAACAGGCCCCAGCGGGTGTTGTCGTGCGGGCGGTAGGCGAAGCCGAGGTTGGCTTCGGCCAGCTTGGCGCTTTCGGCCGGATTGATCTCGTCCTGGGTGTCGGCGTAGTTGGCGCGCAGGGCCAGGCGCAGGTCTTCGTTGACCTTGTAGAACAGGCGGTTGGTGGTGACCCACTGCTCGCGCTGTTCGGCGCCGGTGTCCTTGCGGTACTCCAGCTTGCTGTTCCACTGGGCGACTTCGTCGGTGCGGCCGCCGCTGACGCTGTAGGCGCGGCGGTCGACCCGGCCGGTGCTGGCGTCGAGTTCGCCGTCCATGATCGTGAAGCCGATGTTCCAGCCTTCGGCGGGATAGAAGTCCATGCCGTAGGTGTGGACGATGCCCTGGCTGTTGTCGCTCGGGTCCTTGAGGAACTGGCTTTCGTTGAACAGGTTGACCTGGTTGGTCAGGCGCCAGCGCTGGCCAAGGGTCCAACCGTTCTGCAGGTCGCGGTTGAACAGCGGATCGGTGGCGGTGGTGTCGGTGCTGTAGCTGTAGGCGCCGTAGATCGTGTGATCGGGCTTGAGGCGGTACTCGGCCTCGACCTTGCCGCCGTGGCCGCGGCTGCCGCTGCTGACCTCGGCGCCGACGCTGGAACGGTCGCCGAACAGGTACTTGGCGCCGAGGGTGACCAGGTTGTTGCGGTCGTAGGCACCGCCGTCGTCGTCGGCGGTGAACTGGCCGACGCCGTACAGCTCCAGCGAGGAGCCGAAGCGGCGGCGGTAGCTCACCGCCGCCAACAAGGCGTCGGCGCTGCCGCTGAGGCGCTCTTCGCGCACGCGACGCAGCTCGGCACCGAGCTGGGCGTCGTTGGTGATGCGCCAGTCGGCGGTCAGCTGGCTCTGCTCCAGGGCCTCGGCACCGCGCTCGGCGCGCGAGTACTTGCCGTAGAGGCTGAAGGTCTCGGTGAAGTAGCCCAGGAACTCGGCGCCGTACTCTTCGATATCCAGGCCGGTGTCGGCACGCGAGACCGAGAAGCCGGCGTCGACGTCGCGCCACCAGGCGCCCACGCTCCAGTCGCGCTCGGTCCAGCCCAGTTCCTTGAAGTTGGCGCGGGCTTCGACCGCGCGCGCTTCGCCGCTGCGCGCGGCGGTGGCCGGGTTGCGCTGGACGAAGCTGAGGCCGCCGTTGTCCGAATAGAAGATCGGGGCGACGGTGGACTCGCTGCGGGTCTGTTCGAGCTTGAGGTAGGTGCCGCGACCGGCCTGCAGGGTCAGGTCGACGCCCTTGAGGCTGTAGTCGTCGCCGCGGCGGTTCTCGTCGATGTAGGTGCCGCCGACCGCGACATGCTCGCCGAACCACTGCTTGCCGCGGAAGCCGGCGCTGACGTCGTCGGCGTCGAAGCCGACCGGCACGTATTCGTAGTCGACCAGCAGCAGCTGGGTATAGCCGTCGAGCGGATGGTCGCGGGTCAGGGTGCGCACGTTCTCGCGCGTGACCTGGGCCAGCGGACGGGTCAGGATCAGGCGACCCTGGAGCTCGTCGATCTCGTAGTCGGCACCGCGCTGCAGGTCCACGCGGCTTTCGGTGCGGCCGGTGGTGCGGTCGCGGATTTCCAGGGTGACCTTGTCCGAACCCGGCAGCACGTCGGTGTGCTTGAGGTAGTACAGGCTGCCGCCGGTGCCGAGGAACTCGGTGTGACCGTAGGCGCTCTGCGCTTCGGAACCGAACGCGCGCACTTCGCTCTTGGGATCGCCGAGCTGGGTGGTGGCGCGCGAACGCCAGGACAGCGCCGCGCCGTACAGCGAGCGGTCGTACTGGCCGTACTCGGTGCCGGTGATGCCGGTGTTGAAGTTGCCCCACAGCGCCTGGTTCTGATCCCAGTCCACGCGCACGTACAAACGGCCCTGGGTGTCCACGTCGCGGTAGGTGCTGGAGTCGTCGCCGTAGACCGGGTAGTACAGGTCCGGGTCGAGGCGGCGGAACACGTCCTGGGCGTCGGCGTCGAAGAAGCCGTTGAACAGCTGCTTGATTTCGCGCTCGCGGGTGTCGGCCTGGGCGGTGATCAGGTACTTGCCCTTGACCTTGCCCTTCAAATAGAACGCCAGGCGGCCTTCGCTGATGAAGTCCTTGTCGTAGCGCTCGTCGCCGGCCAGCGGTTCGATGTTGCCGCTGACGTTGTTTTCCGACACGGTGACGTCGGCCAGCGCGACCAGGAAGGCGTACTTGCCGGTGACGTCGACGTCCAGGCGGTGCTGCAGCGGCGCGGCGCCGCGCGGCTTGATCGCCACGTCGTAGCCGTGGCGGCCGATCGGCTCCAGGAACTCGGCCACGAACTTGCGTTCGAGGTCGATCGGGAAGGTTTCGCCGTTGATGGTCAGCTGGGTGTCGCGCGGGATGTCGCGGCCGTAGATGCGCACCCGCGAGCCGTAGATCGGGATGTTCTGGATGCGCAGCGAGCTGCGGCCGTAGATCGCGTTCTCGATGCCCTGCGATTCGGCTTCGTCGCCGTCCAGGGCCTTGCCGAGGGTGCGCTGGTTCTCGTCGCGCAGCACCTGGATGCCGCGTTCGTAGTCTTCCGGACGCACCAGCTGCACGCGCTTGCCGACGGTTTCGTCGAAAGCGCCGTCCTTGCCGTAAGCGCGGGTGACGTAGATCAGCTCGTCGCCCGGCTGCAGGTTGAGGTCGGCCGGCAGGGCGCCGTCCCACTCCTGGTCGGTGACGTTGGCCACCGGCAGCTCGATCCTGGCCAGCGGCGTGACCAGGTCGGCGTCGCTGCCGCGGTACACGGTGACTTCGATCTTCTCGATGAACGAGGCGTAGTTGGTGTAGCCGTGGAAGCGCAGCGGCTTGGCGATGCGGCCGTTCTCGAAGGGCATGGTCGAACCGCCCTGCACGTCGAGCACGGGGCGGCCGAGGGTGGGATCTTCGGTCGCCCAGATCACGCCGCCGTTGGGCAGGTCGATGCTGAAGCGGCCGGCGATCTTGGCGCTGCCGGGCAGCACGTCCTCGCGCACCACGTCGACGCGGCGGTTGCGCTGCAGGGTGTCGGTATCTGCGCCTTGCGCGATCGGTCGTTCTTCGCCGCGGGTGCGGATGCGGAACAGCAGGCCTTCGTCGCTGCGGCATTCGCCGCCGTCGCAACGCGCCGCATTGCCCTCGCCTTCGCCGGATTTCGGCGTCGCGTCCTGGGCCAGCGCGGAGCCGGCGCCGGCCGAGAGCAGGCCGATCAGGGTCATGTCCAGAAGCTTCATCTTCATCTTCATGGCCATGTCCTCAGCGCCCGCCCACGCCGACGGGGGCGTTGGTATCGTCAGTTATGTCCACACGCACCTTCTGTTTCACCTTCGGCTCGAGTTCGGCCGATATCGCCTCGAATACGGCCTTGGCGCGGCGCAGGCCGAGCTGGACGTTGTAGGCGTTGGCGCCGCGCGGATCGGCGCGGCCGACGATACCGATCACACCGCGGCCTTCGCGGTTGAGGGTCTTGGCGATTTCCGAGATCAGGCCGCGGTATTGCGGACGGATCGTGTCCTGGTCGGTGTCGAACAGCAGCTCGCCGAGCTTGATCGCCTGGTCGAGGCTGACCAGCGCGGAGGCGTCGGTGCCGGCGACCACATCGATGCGGACCTTGGCGGCCAGCGCCGGCTCCAGCTCCTTGCTCAGCGCCGCGCGCACCGCGTGGGCGCGGGCGAAGGCCAGGGCCTCGGCTTCGGCCTGGGCGGTGATGGTGACGCTGCCGCCGTCGGCATCGCGCAGACGCTGGGCGATCTTGCCGAACATCGGCGCGTAATCGCTCTTCACCTGGTCGCTGCCGGCTTCGAACATCACCTCGCCCAGTTCGACGTCGGTCTCGCTGCTGCCGCCGCGGATCTCGCCGGCTGGCAGCTTGACGCCGAAGTCGAAGCGGGTCGGCACGCCCTGGGTCACGCGGCGGACGCGCGGGTTTTCGGTGGTGAACACCGAGCCCGGCGGCAGCGTGGCCTGGTCGACCTTGAGGATGAAGTTGCGGCCGCGTGCGGCGTCGCCGCCCGAGATGCCCTCGAGGTGGTAACGGCCGTAGGCGTCGGTCTGCATGATCAGACCTTCCACCGAGGCGATACGCACGCCGGGGATGCCGCGCTCGTCGATGCCTTCGTTACGGATGGTGTAAGACACCTCGTATCCGTTCGCGACCTGGCTGACCTGGCGCGTGACCTGCAGGTCCTGCGCGGTCAGGCCCTTGGCGGCGTCGCCGCGGACGCGTTCGACCGTGGTCTGGCCGGCGGCGTTCATGCGCACGGAGCTGCCCTCCTCGGTGGTCAGGACGAAGTCGTCGCTGAAGTCGAGCGAGCGCAGGGTCTGGCGCACCACGACCTGGTGATGCTGGGCGTTGTCGGCGCTGGAGCTGCGGCCGGCGATGTCGCCGATCGCGATGCCGTGCAGCAGCGGCGCGCTGGCGTCGGGCTCCGGCTGCGGGCCGGTGCCGCGGTCGACCGTGGTCGAACCCGCGACGTAGGCGCCCGGAGCGAAGCCGCCCTGCACGCGCACGCCGCCGGCCTTGGCCGGGTCCTGCCAGCCGTCGCCGTCGCGGTCGTCGTAGACCGAGCCCATGATCAGGCTGTCCTCGAGCAGCGGATCGCCGGCCATGTCGACATCGGCGGTGGCGACGTTGCCGATCGAGCTGCCGTTGCTGTCGAGCGCGGTGACGCTGTTGCTGTGCACGCCCTTGCCCACCCCGGCGCCGACGCGCAGGAAGTAGACGATGGTGGCGCGCTGGCCGATGGCGACGTCGATGCCGTTGATGCGCAGCGGGTTGGTGCCGCCGATGCTGGCCGCGTCGTTCTCGTCGTCCACGCTCAGCGAGCCGTCGACGTAGGTGAAGCCCGCGGGCGGCGTGTCGACCAGGGTCGCGTTGCGCGCCGGCGAGTCGCCGACGTTCTCGGCGATCACGGTATAGCGGACCAGGTCGCCGATCTTGACCGAGCGCTGGGCCGACTGCTTGCTCAGGCGCAGCACCGGGGCGTTGGCGGCCACGGTGATGGTGACCACGGCGGTGTCGCAGACCGGGGTCGGCACCGAGGTGTCGCAGACGCGGTAGGTGAAGCTGTCGGTACCGGCGAAGAACTGGTTCGGCGTGTAGGTGCACACGGCCGCGGCGCAGTTCACGGTGCCGTTGGCCGCAGCGACGGTCACGAAGACCGAGGCCGGATCCAGCGGCGCGCTGGTCACGGTGTCGTTGCCGAGCACGCTGATCGTCACCGGCACCTGCTGGTTGGTGGTGGCGACGTCGTCGGTGGCCACGACCAGGTTGGGCTGGACCAGCACCGAAACGGTGGCGGTGGCGCAGTTGGCCGGGTTGAGCTTCTCGCAGACCGTGTAGGTGTAGCTGTCGTTGCCGCTGAAGTTCGGGTTGGGCGTATAGACGATGGTGCCGTTGCTGTTGACCGTGACCGTGCCGTTCGCCGGGTTGCTGGCGATGGTGATGTTGATCAGGGCCGGGTCGATCGGCGCACCGTTGAGGGTGTCGTTGCCCAGCACGCTGGTGACCAGCGGGGTGTTCTGCGGGGTGACGCCGTTACCGCCGCCGACCAGGTCGTCGACCGCGGTGATCGCCGGAGCGACCACGGTGACCGTCGCCACTGCGGTGTCGCAGTTGCTCGGGTTCAGCACTTCGCAGATCTGGTAGGTGACGGTGTAGGTGCCGGCCGGAGTGTTAGGCGCGACATCGACCGTACCGTTGGCATTCACCGTCAGCGGGCCGCTGGTGACCGGCGTCAGGGTGACGTCGGCCGGGTTCAGGGTGCTGCCGTTGAGGGTGTCGTTGCCGAGCACGTTGACCACAGCGGTCGCGCCGGTGCTGCCGTTGACCGGCGTGACCACCATGTCGTCGACGGCGTCGATCGGCGCGGCGTTGACCGTGACCGTGACCACTGCGGTATCGCAGTTGCTCGGGTTGAGTACTTCGCAGATCCGGTAGGTGACGGTGTAGACGCCGGCCGGGGTGTTGGGCGCGACATCGACCGTGCCGTTGCCGTTGACCGTGAGCGGGCCGTTGCTGACCGGCGCCAGGGTGACGTTGGTGGTGGTGGCCGCGGCACCGTTGAGGGTGTCGTTGCCGAACACGTTGATCACGCCCGTGCCGCCGGTGGTGCCGTTGACCGGCGTGGCGACCGGGTCGTCGACCGCATCGATCGGCGCGGCGTCGACCACGATGGTGATCGAAGCCGGATCGCAGTTGCTGGGACGCGCGGTCTCGCACAGCTGGTACGGGATCACGTAGTTGCCGGCCGGAGTGCCCGCGGCGACCGAAACCGTACCGTCGGCCGCGACCGAAACGCCATCGCCCGGGTTCGGATCGTTGACGGTGAGGGTCACGAACGCCAGATCGATCGCGCCGCCATTGAGGCTGTCGTTGGTCAGGGCATTGCCGACGTTGGCCGAGCCATTGGTGCCGTTGACCGGCGAGCCGCTGTAGTCGTCGTCGTTGGCGACGATCACCGCCTGCGCCACGGTGATGGCGACGGTGGCGTCCGCGCACACCGGCGTCGGCGTGGAGACGTCGCAGACGCGGTAGACGAAGCTGGTGTTGCCGCTGAAACCGGCGGTCGGCGTGTAGGTGCACAGGCCGGCGCTGTCGCAGCTCACGCTGCCGTTGGTCGGCGGCGTGACGATGCTGACCGAGGCCGGGTTGAGCGGCGCGCCGGTGGTGGTGTCGTTGCCGATCACGTTGATGCCCACCGGCGTGTTCTGCGGCGTGCTGGCGCTGTCGTCGACCGCGGTGACGGCATTGCCGCCGACGGTGATGGTCACGGTCGCGGTGTCGCAGACGGTACCGTTCGGCGCCGGCAGACAGACGCTGTAGCTGAAGCTGTCCGGACCGCTGTAGTTGGCGTTCGGCGTGTAGACGTAGCTGCCGTCGCTGTTGAGGGTCAGCATGCCGTTGGCGGTACCGCCGACCAAGGTGTAGTCCGCGCCCGCCGGTGCGTTGTCGTTGCCGGTCACGGTGGCGTTGAGCGCGGTGTTCTGCGGCGTGGTCTCGCTGTCGTCGCCGGCGTTCGGGCCGACCACGACGTTCACGGTCGCGGTGTCGCAAACGGTGCCGTTCGGCGTCGCCAGGCAGACGGTGTAGTCGTAGCTGTCGATGCCCGCGAAACCGGGGTTCGGCGAGTAGGTGCAGTTGCCGGCCGTGCAGGTCACGTTGCCGTTGGTGCCGTTGGTCGGAACCACCGAGGCCGGGTCGATGACGCCGCCGCTGGTGGTGTCGTTGCCGACGGCGTTGGTCGCGACCGGGGTGTTGAAGTTCGTGGCCGCCGTGTTGTCCACGGCGACGATGGTCGCGGCCGTGATGGTGATGTTGACCGTCGCGGTGTCGCAGACCGTGCCGTTCGGCGCCGGCAGGCAGACGCGGTAGTTGAAGCTGTCGCTGCCGTTGAAGTTGGTGTTCGGCGTGTAGACGTAGCTGCCGTCGGCATTGAAGGTCAGCGTGCCGTTGGCCGGGCCGGATACCAGGGAGTAGACCGAGCCGGCGGACGCGGTGTCGTTGCTCGACGCGTTGCCGTTCAAGGCCACGTTCTGCGGCGTGGTCTCGTTGTCGTCGTCGGCGTTCGGACCGACCACGACCGGCACGTT
Source organism: uncultured Lysobacter sp. (assembly GCA_946480055.1). The sequence continues at coordinate 43,700 of CAMLID010000006.1, forward strand.
GGCGTCGTCGCAGGTCGCCGGCGTGGTGGCCGGCAGCGTGCAGATGCGGTAGCCGACGGTGTACGCGCCCGGAGCCGTGCCGGCCGGCACGGTGAAGCTGCCGTCCGGATTGGCGATCAGGCCGGTCAGGCCGCCGTTGCTGACGATGCTCGGCGCGGTGGCGTTGACGCCGATGACCACGGCAACGCCGTTGGTGGTGTCGTTGACGGTGACGTTGGGCACGGTGCCGCCGGCGAACGGCAGCACGGTAGCCGGGTCGTCGACGGCATCGATCGAGATCGACACCGGGGTGGTCTCGGTATCGCTGTCGTTGCCGTTGTTCGGGTCGGCGGTGGCGCTGCCGACGCTGGCGGTGTTGCTGATCGAGGACGCGCCTGCGTAGTTGGCCGGCACGGCCAGGGTCAGCGCGATCGCCGCGTTGCCGCCGGCGGCCAGGGTCGGACGCGAGCACTCGACGGTGCCGGCGTTGTTGACGCAGGCCCAGCCGGCGCCAGCGGCGCTGGCGAAGTTGAGGCCGGCCGGAATCGGATCGCTGACCACGATGTTCGACGCCGCGGACGGGCCGGCGTTGGCGACGGTGATCGTGTAGGCCACGTTGTTGCCCGGCACGACCGAGGCGCCGGCGTCGTCCTTGTCGATCGACAGGTCGGCCGAAGCGGTCGGCGTGGTGGTCGCGGTGTTGGTGTTGTTGCCCAGCGTCGGATCGTTGGTGGTCGAGCTAACCGTCGCGGTGTTGAGGTAGGTGCCGGTGGCGTTGACCGTTGCGGTGATCTGCAGCGAGGTCGAGGCCGCGTTGGCGAGGTTGCCGATGGTCCACACGCCGGTGCCGGACACGTAAGCGCCCGCACCATTGTCGGAGACGTAGGTGTAGCCGTTCGGCAGCAGATCCGCGACCGAGACGCCGGCCGAGGCCGACGGACCGTTGTTGGTGACGGTCAGGGTGAAGACGACATTGGTGCCGACGACCGGGGTCGCGTTGTCGACCGACTTGGCCATGGCCAGGTCGGCCGAAGCCACCGGGGTCGTGGTCGCGGTGCCGGTGTTGTTGCCCGGCGTCGGATCGTTGGTGGTCGAGCTGACCGTCGCGGTGTTGAGGTAGGTGCCCGTGGCGTTGACGGTCGCGGTGATCTGCAACGAAGTCGAGGCCGTGTTGGCGAGGTTGCCGATGGTCCACACGCCGGTGCCCGGCGCGTAGGCACCCGCACCGTTATCCGAAACGTAGGTGTAGCCGTTCGGCAGCAGATCCGCGACCGAGACTCCGGCCGAGGCCGACGGACCGTTATTGATGACGGTCAGGGTGAACACCACGTTCGTGCCGACGACCGGGGTCGCGTTGTCGACCGACTTCGCCATGACCAGGTCGGCCGCGGCCACCGGGATCGTGGTCGCCGTGCCGGTGTTGTTGCCCGGCGTCGGATCGTTGGTACTGGACGAAACGGTCGCGGTATTGAGGTAGGTACCGGTAGCGTTGACCGTGGCGGTGATCTGCAGCGAGGTCGACGCCGTGTTGGCGAGACTGCCGATAGTCCACACGCCGGTGCCGGACACATAGGCGCCCGCACCGTTGTCCGAAACGTAGGTGTAACCGTTCGGCAGCAGGTCGGCGACCGAAACCGCGGCAGCAGCCGACGGGCCGTTATTGGTGACCGTCAGGGTGAACACGACGTTCGTGCCGACGACCGGGGTCGCGTTGTCGACCGACTTCGCCATGACCAGGTCGGCCGCGGCCACCGGGGTCGTGGTCGCGGTGCCGGTGTTGTTGCCCGGCGTCGGATCGTTGGTGGTCGAGCTGACCGTCGCGGTGTTGAGGTAGGTGCCCGTGGCGTTGACGGTCGCGGTGATCTGCAACGAGGCGCTCGCCGCATTGGCGAGGCTACCGATGGTCCACACGCCGGTGCCGGACACGTAAGCGCCCGCACCATTGTCGGAGACGTAGGTGTAGCCGTTCGGCAGCAGGTCGGCGACCGAAACCGCGGCAGCAGCCGACGGACCGTTATTGGTCACCGTCAGGGTGAACACAACGTTCGTGCCGACGACCGGAGTCGCGTTGTCGACCGACTTGGCCATGGCCAGGTCGGCCGAAGCCGTCGGGGTCGTGGTCGCGGTGCCGGTGTTGTTGCCCGGAGTCGGATCGTTGGTGCTGGACGAAACGGTCGCGGTGTTGAGGTAGGTGCCGGCGGCGTTGACCGTTGCGGTGATCTGCAGCGAGGTCGAGGCCGCGTTGGCGAGGTTGCCGATGGTCCACACGCCGGTGCCTGACACATAGGCGCCCGCACCGTTGTCCGAAACGTAGGTGTAACCGTTCGGCAGCGGGTCGGCGACCGACACCGCGGCCGCCGGCGACGGGCCGTTATTGGTGACCGTCAGGGTGAACACGACGTTCGTGCCGACGACCGGATTCGCATTCGACACGCCCTTGACGATGGCCAGGTCGGCCGTCGGGATCGGGCCCGGCGTCGAGGTCGAGGTGTTGTTGCCCGGGTTCGGATCGTTGGTGGTCGAGCTGACCGTCGCGGTGTTCGCGTACGGGCCGGCGGCGTTGACGGTCACCAGGATGTTCAGCGCGGTGCTGGCGCCGCTGGCGAGGTTGCCGATGGTCCAGGCGCCGGTGCCGGGCACGTACGCACCCGCGCTGTTGTCGGACACGTAGGCGTAACCGGCCGGCAACAGGTCGGCGACGGACACGCCGGCCGCGGCCGACGGACCGTTGTTGGTCACGGTCAGGGTGAAGGTGATGCTGTCGCCGACATTCGGGTTGGCGTTCGACACGCTCTTGACTATCGCCAGGTCGGCGGAAGCCACCGGCGTCGGAGTCGAGGTCGAGGTGTTGTTGCCCGGGGTCGGGTCGTTCGTGGTCGACGACACCGTGGCGGTGTTGGCGTAGGTACCTGTCGCGTTGACCGTGGCGGTGATCTGCAACGAGGTCGAGGCCGCGTCGGCGAGGCTGCCGATGGTCCACACGCCGGTGCCCGGCACGTAGGAGCCGGCGCCATTGTCGGAGACGTAGGTGTAGCCGTTCGGCAGCAGGTCGGCGACCGACACGGCCGCCGCAGCGGACGGGCCGTTGTTGGTGACGGTCAGGGTGAAGACGACGTTGCTGCCGACGACCGGGGTCGCGTTCGACACGCCCTTGACGATCGCCAGATCGGCCCGCGCCACGATGTCGGTGATGGCCGAGCTGCTGTCGTTGCTCGGGGTCGGATCGATAGCGCCAGCCGGCACCGCGACCGTCGCGGTGTTGGTGATCGTACCCGGCGTGGTCGCTGTGCCGGTCACGGTGAAGGTGACGAAGCTGGTGTCGGCGCTGGTCGCCGCGCCGGTGTCGACCGGCAGATCGGCGGCGATGTTGAGGTCGCCGACGCCCGAGGGCGCAACGCAGCTCGCGCCGCCGGTGCCGACGCAGGTCCAGCTGACCGACGTTACGTTGGTCGGCACGGTGTCTTCGATGACCGCGTTGGCGATGTCGCTCAGGCCGTTGTTCCAGACCTGGATCGCGTAGGTGACGGTGTCGCCCTCGTTGACGGTCGCGGGGCCGGTCTTCTGGATCGCCAGATCCGCCGAGGCGGTCGGCGTGGTGGTCGCGGTACCGGTGTTGTTGCCCGGGGTCGGATCGTTGGTGGTCGAGCTAACCGTCGCGCTGTTGAGGTAGGTGCCCGTGGCGTTGACCGTTGCGATGATCTGCAGCGAGGTCGAGGCCGCGTTGGCGAGACTGCCGATGGTCCACACACCGGTGCCCGGCACGTAAGCGCCGCCACCGTTGTCGGATACATAGGTGTAGCCGTCCGGCAGCAGGTCGGCGACCGACACTGCGGCCGCAGCCGACGGGCCGTTGTTGGTGACCGTCAGCGTGAAGGTGACACTGCTGCCGACGACCGGGGTCGCATTGGACACGCCCTTGACGATCGCCAGGTCGGCCGAAGCCGTCGGAGTCGGGGTCGAGGTCGCGGTGTTGTTGCCCGGAGTCGGATCGGTGGTGGTCGAGGTGACCGTCGCCGTGTTGGCGTAGGTGCCGGTCGCGCGCACGGTCGCGACGATCTGCAGTGCGGTCGAAGCGCCGTTGGCCAGAGCGCCGATGGTCCAGGCGCCGGTGCCCGGCACGTAAGCACCGCCACCGTTGTCGGAGACGTAGGTGTAGCCGTTGGGCAGCAGGTCGGCGACCGAAACGCCGGCCGAGGCCGACGGACCGTTGTTGGTCACCGTCAGGGTGAAGACGACGTTCGTGCCGATGACCGGGGTCGCGTTATCGACCGACTTCGCCATGACCAGGTCGGCCGAAGCCACCGGCGTCGGGGTCGCGGTGCTGGTGTTGTTGCCCGGGGTCGGATCGTTGGTGTTCGTGGTGACGGTCGCCGTGTTCGCGTAGGTACCCGTCGCGCGCACGGTGGCGACGATCTGCAGCGAGCTCGAAGCACCGTTGGTCAGCGCGAAGATGGTCCATACGCCGGTGCCGGGCACGTAGGCGCCGCCACCGTTATCGGACACGTAGGTGTAGCCGTTCGGCAGCAAATCGGCGACCGAAACGCCGGCCCAAGCCGACGGGCCGTTGTTGGTGACGGTCAGAGTGAAGGTGACGTTGCTGCCCACGGTCGGGGTGCTGTTCGACACGCCCTTCACGATGGACATGTCGGCCCAAGGCATTGGGGTCGGGGTCGACGTCGAGGTGTTGTTGCCCGGAGTCGGATCGGTGGTGGTCGAGGTGACCGTCGCCGTATTCGCGTAGGTGCCCGTGGCACGCACGGTGGCCACGATCTGCAGCGCGGTCGAAGCGCCGTTGGCCAGCGCGCCGATGGTCCACACGCCAGTGCCCGCAACGTAAGCGCCGGCGCCGTTGTCGGACACATAGGTATAGCCGTTCGGCAGCAGATCCGCGACCGAGACGCCGGCCGAGGCCGACGGGCCGTTGTTGGTCACCGTCAGGGTGAAGGTGACGTTGGCGCCCACCATCGGGATGTTGTTCGACACGCCCTTCACGATGGCCAGGTCGGCCAAAGCCACCGGCGTCGGCGTCGAGGTGCTGGTGTTGTTGCCCGGGATCGGATCGTTCGAAGTCGAGCTGACCGTCGCGGTGTTCGCGTAGGTACCCGTCGCACGCACGGTCGCGACGATCTGCAACGATGCGCTGGCGCCGTTGGCGAGGTTGCCGATGGTCCATGCACCGGTGCCGGACACATAGGCACCGGCGCCGTTGTCCGACACGTAGGTGTAGCCGTTCGGCAGCAGATCGGCGACTGCGGCGCCCGTCGCCGGCGAAGGACCGTTGTTGGTGACCGTCAGAGTGAAAGTGACGTTCGTGCCCACGGTCGGAGTGCTGTTCGACACGCCCTTCACGATCGACAGATCGGCCGAAGCCACCGGCGTCGGGGTCGATGTCGAGGTGTTGTTGCCCGGAGTCGGATCGGTGGTGGTCGAGGTGACCGTCGCCGTGTTGGCGTAGGTTCCGGTCGCGCGCACGGTCGCCACGATCTGCAGCGCGGTCGAGGCACCATTGGCCAGCGCGCCGATGGTCCATACGCCGGTGCCGGACACGTAAGCGCCGCCACCGTTATCGGATACATAGGTGTAGCCGTTCGGCAGCAAGTCGGCCACGGACACGCCAGCCGAGGCCGACGGACCGTTGTTGGTCACCGTCATGGTGAAGGTGACGTTGGTGCCGACGGTCGGAGTGCTGTTCGACACGCCCTTGACGATCGACAGATCGGCCGAAGCCACCGGCGTCGGGGTCGAAGTCGAGGTGTTGTTGCCCGGAGTCGGATCGGTGGTGGTCGAGGTGACCGTCGCCGTGTTGGCGTAGGTTCCGGTCGCGCGCACGGTCGCCACGATCTGCAGCGCGGTCGAGGCACCATTGGCCAGCGCGCCGATGGTCCACACACCGGTGCCGGACACGTAGGCGCCCGCGCCGTTGTCCGACACGTAGGTGTAGCCGTTGGGCAGCAGATCGGCGACCGCAACGCCGGCCGAGGCCGACGGGCCATTGTTGGTGACCGTCAGGGTGAAGGTGACGTTGGTGCCGACGGTCGGAGTGCTGTTCGACACGCCCTTGACGATCGACAGATCGGCCGAAGCCACCGGCGTCGGGGTCGAAGTCGAGGTGTTGTTGCCCGGGGTCGGATCACCGGTGGTCGAGCTGACCGTCGCCGTGTTGGCGTAGGTGCCGGTCGCGCGCACGGTGGCGACGATCTGCAGCGAGACCGAAGCGCCGTTGGCCAGCGCGCCGATGGTCCACACGCCGGTACCGGACACATAGGCGCCCGCGCCGTTATCCGACACATAGGTGTAGCCGTTCGGCAGCAGATCGGCGACCGCAACGCCGGCCGAGGCCGACGGACCGTTGTTGGTGACCGTCAGGGTGAAGGTGACGTTGGAGCCCACCGCGGGGGTCGCGTTCGACACGCCCTTGGTGATCGCCAGGTCGGCCTGCGCCGCGATGGTGGTGTTGGCCGAACTGCTGTTGTTGGCCGGAGTCGGATCGGTCGTGCCGGCCGGCGCCGCAACGGTCGCGGTGTTGGTGATTGCACCCGGCGTGGTCGCGGTGCCGGTCACGGTGATGGTGACGAAGCTGGTGTCGGCGCTGGTGGTCGCGCCGGTGTCGACCGGCAGGTTCGCGGTCAGGGCGATGCTGTTGCCGGTGCCGCTGGGCGCGCTGCAGGTCGAACCCGCACCGGTGCCGGCGCAGGTCCAGCTGACCGAGGTCAGATTGGCCGGCACGGTGTCGGAGATGCTCGCGCCGGTGACCGCACTCGGGCCATTGTTCCAGACCCGGATCGTGTAGCTGACCGTGCCGCCCTGATTGACGGTCGCGGTGCCGGTCTTGGCGATCGCCAGATCGGCGAGCGCGGTGATGGTGGTGTTGGCCGAACTGCTGTTGTTACCCGGGGTCGGATCGGTCGCGCCAGCCGGCACCGCGATCGAGGCGGTGTTGGTGATCGCGCCCGGCGTGGTCGCCGTGCCGGTCACGGTCACGGTCACGAACGCGGTATCGGCCGTGGTGGTCGCGCCGGTATCGACCGGCAGGTTCGCGGTCAGGCTGATGCTGTTGCCGGTGCCTGTGGCGGCGCTGCAGGTCGAGCCTGCGCCGGTGCCGGCGCAGGTCCAGCTGACCGAGGTCAGGTTGGCCGGCACGGTGTCGGTGATGGTCGCGCCGAGCGAGCTGCTCAGGCCGTTGTTCCAGGCGCGAATCGTGTAGGTGACGGTGCCGCCCTGATTGACGGTGGCGGTACCGGTCTTGCTGATCGCCAGATCGGACGAAGCCGCCAGGGTGTTGGTGTCGGTCGAGGAGCAGACGCCGGCGCTGAAGACGCGGCCGGCCCCGGTGCACGAAGCGCCGCTGTTGGTGACGCCGCTGGGCGGCGAGATGCTCGCGGTATTGCTCAGCGAAGGAGGAAATGTCTGCGCCAGCGCCAGCGGCGCGGCGAGCATCAGCATCGCGGCCAGCGCGATGCGCGACACGGTCCGGGACAAACGCGATCCGGCGTACTCCTCGCGGCGATGCTGCTGCGGGCGGGCGGTCGGATGGGTGTTGACGGTCTTCATGCGTAAGCCCAGACAGGGTCAGTAAGCGCCGGCGTTGGCGTTGAACGCCACCGGTACGGTGATGGTGGCCGTGCCGTTCGCGAGCAGGTTCACGGTGAGCGAAACGGTGTTGCCGCCGGCGGTGCCGCCGTTGGCGGCGCTGCAGCTGGAGCCGGCGCTGGCGAGGCAGCTCCACGGACCGGACAGAGTCGCGCCGGCGGGCAGCGTGTCGGCGATCTGCGCGGCGCTGATCGTTACCGCGCCGAAGTTGCGCGCGATCAGCGTGTAGCTGGTACCGCCGCCCGGTGTGTAGCTGGTGGCGACATCGCTCTTGGCGATCGTCAGGTCGGACGTGGTCGCGTTGACGAAGGTGCAAGTGATGTTCTGATTGGCGCGGTAGTTGGCCGCGGCGATGGTCAGCGCGTTGCCGGCCAGCGACGAGGTCACGACGGCGTTGCCCTGATCGCGACAGGTCGCCGACTGCAGGGCGAAGCCGGTCACCGCGGTCTCGGTGATGCCGATCGCCGCGGCGTGGTTGGTGATCGGAAAGATCGCCGAGGTCTGCGGATTGAGGGTCGCGGTGTTGAGCGTCGGCGAACCCACGCCGTTGGTGCCGGTGAACGGAAAGCTGCCGGTGTTGGCCAGGGTCTGCTTGACGATGCGCAGATCCGAGCCGGCGATCGACCAGATCGCTTCCAAGCCGTCGCCGGCGCTGCCGCCGCCCGGATCGATGGCGGTAACGGTGAAGGTCAGGCTGGTGATGCCGGTACCGTCGAAGCGGATCGAACCGCAACCGGTGCCGTTGGCGGCAGTGGTGCTGCATTCGGTGCTGCCCGCGGCAGCGCCACCCGTCGTGCGCTGAAAGGTATTGCCGGAGACGGTGAAGACCGAGTTTCCGCTGAGCCGGGTCAGACCGACGGAGCCACCGGTGGAGACGCTGCCGCTCAAGGTCCAAAGCGAGGAGTTGTTCTGACCGCCCGAAGAACCGCCGACGCGGTCCATATGCAGCACCGGGTTGTCCACGGCTTTGCTGAAGGTGACGGTGATGGTGTAGGTGTTGGGCAGGATCACCATGTTCAGCGCGTTGGCGCCGGCGACCGTGCCCGTGTAGGGGTTGGACCAGAAGTTGGTGGTGTTGAACGTGCCGTTGCTATACGGATTGGCGCCGCCGCCGATCACGCCCGACCAGGTCACCGTGACCCCGACTGCAGGCGAAGTGACGGTGGTGCCGGTGGTGGTCCAGGTACCGGTGGTCGCGGCCGAAACGCCGCCGGCGACGAACAACAGCACCGACGACGCGCACAGCGCGATCAATCGGCGGATACGACGATAGGCGCGGTCGCGAGCGACGGCGCCAGTGAGCACTGCATGGGTCATACGATTTCGAACCTGCGCGCCATCACGCCGACCACGCCCGACTTCCCGTCGTGCGTACCCGAGCTATGCGACCTTGGTTGATCCCCTGAGCACCAACTAGGTGCCCCACATATGCCAACGCCGTGCTCGATCTCGTGTTCGAGCTACGGAGCGCGCGGACCCTACTAGCGACCTTTCCCTCGATCCCCTTCCGCACTGCGTGACCTCGTCAGCCTTGGCTTCGGAGGTCTGTTGCAAATAGTGTGCCATCCATCACACTAAGTGCGCAACCAACCGCACACTACCGGCCAGGACTGCGCTCCAAATCGAAACGCGCCTCGCTCGGGAGCTTTCGGGTCACATGCAGCCGTTGTACGTCACCTTTGTGTTCCCTTGAATCGGGGAATACCCCCAAATCCCACCGATTGCGTAGAGCACGCGGGCGTCAATCGCACATATAGAGTGCATAGAGAACCCATAATCCGGCCGTAGGACCATGGCCCGCGACACGCCCATGGCGGCCCGGTCATTCGGCTCAACGCGGCCTCGCCCTATACTTTCTTCCCCCACCGTACCGGCCGTCCCATGCCTTCCAGCGCAGCATCCCTGTCCGTCCCAGACCTGGCGACCATCCAATCCCTGGCCCGAGACGACATGGCGGCGGTCGATGCCCTGATCCGACGCCGGCTGGCCTCGGACGTGGTCCTGGTCAACCAGGTCGCCGAATACATCGTCGGTGCCGGCGGCAAGCGCCTGCGCCCGATGCTGCTGTTGCTGGCCGCCGGCGCCCTCGGCCACCGCGGCCCGGATGCGCACCAGCTGGCGGCCGTGGTCGAGTTCATCCACACCGCCACCCTGCTCCACGACGACGTGGTCGACGAGTCCGACCTGCGCCGCGGCCGCAAGACCGCTAACGCGGTCTGGGGCAACGCCGCCAGCGTGCTGGTCGGCGACTTCCTGTATTCGCGCGGCTTCCAGCTGATGGTCGAACTGGACCGTATGGAAGTGATGAAGATCCTCGCCGACACCACCAACCAGATCGCCGAGGGTGAAGTCCTGCAGTTGCTGCACGTGCGCAACCCGGACACCGACGAGGCGGCCTACCTGCGCGTGATCGAGCGCAAGACCGCGGTGCTGTTCGCGGCCGCGACCCGGCTGGGCGCGCTGCTGTCCGGCGCCGACGCGGTGACCCAGCAGCGCCTGCACGACTGCGGCCTCAACCTGGGCTACGCCTTCCAGATCGCCGACGACGTGCTCGACTACGCTTCCGACGCGCAGACCCTGGGCAAGAACCTCGGCGACGACCTCGCCGAGGGCAAGGCCACGCTGCCGCTGATCCACGCCATCGCCCACAGCGACGACGTCACCCGCGCACGCCTGCGCGCGGCGGTCGAGCACGGCGATACCGATGCGATGCCGGAGGTGATGGCCGCAATCCACGCCACCGGCGGGCTCGAGTACAGCCGCAAGCGCGCGCACGACTACGCCAGCGCCGCCGAAGCCGCGCTGGATGGCCTGGAAGAGAACGATTACACCGCCGCGCTGCGCGGCCTGGCGCATTACGCGGTCAGTCGCGATCACTGAGCACAGCGGCGCCTTGCGGCGCGGCTAGGACGGCCCGCTCAGGCCACCGCCCTCGACATACGCACGCAGTGCGCCCAAGCGCCTGCGCGCATGCCTGAGGAACGATCGGTTCAACAGCGGCTGGATCAGCCAGGCCAACGCACGCGGGCGGGCGACGACGCGGTACTTGAAGCTCACGCGCGTCTCCTGTTCCGAAACGCGCTTGAACGACCAGGCGCCTGCGAACGCCGAAATGAACCAGGGGCCATCGACCATGTCGATGGCGGCGGCACGCGGGCGGTTGTAGCTGACATAGCGCACCGTCATGGACTGGCCGTTGCGTGCGCGCACGACCACGACCGCACCGGCCTCCGGGCCGGTGGCCGGCGCGAGGAAGCGGTAGCTCTGCGGAAACGGGTCCCAGCGCAGCCGCACCGCGTAGTCCTGGGTCAGATCGAACAAGGCCTCCGCCGAACCAGGCAGCGTTTCGCTGTGCTCGATCACGCTCACCGGTCCGCGCGCCAGGTGATCGAAACACGCAAATCGGTTTGCGTCTGCGCCGCGTCCATCAACGTTACGGGCCCGCGAACCGTTCCGCGAAGAAGTCGCGCATCATGCGGTCGGCGCGCTTGGCCGCACGCTCGTTGTAGACGCAGCCCGGCGGATTGGCCGCTTCCGGTTCGGCGAAGCAGTGCACCGCACCGCTGAAATTGACGAACTGCCAGTCGGCGCCGGCTGCGTCCATTTCCTTCTCGAAGTCGGCGATGTCCTGGTCGGTGATGCCGCGGTCGTCGGCGCCGTTGAGCACCAGCACCGGCGTGCGCACGCCGTCGTCCTTGGCCGGCAGATCGGTGGACAGGCCGCCGTGGAAGGTCACCACGCCGGCCAGCTCGCTGCCGCCGCGCACCAGCTCCAGCACCGTGCTGCCGCCGAAGCAGTAACCCAGCGCGCCGATCTTGGACGCGTCCACCGGCGCCTTGTCCGCCTGCGCCTTGAGCACCTTGACCGCTTCCTCGATGCGCGCGCGCAGCTTGGGCCGGTCGGCGCGCAGCGGGCCTGCGACTTTGCCGGCCGCCTTATCGTCCTTGGGGCGGATCTTGCTGCCGTAGACGTCCGCGACCAGCACCACGTAGTCGTCGCCGGCTATGTGTTTGGCGCGTTCTATGGCGGCCGGCGACACGCCTTTCCAGTTCGGCACCATCACCAGGCCCGGGCGCTTGATCGCATTCGCGTCGTCGTAGACCAGCATGCCGCTGAAGGATTCCTTGCCGATCTTCCATGTGACCGGCTTGGCCTGCATCGCCGCGAACGCGGGCGAGGCGCACAGCACGAGAACGATCGCGGCTACGAGACGACAGCGCATGGCGGATTCTCCCTGAGGTAAGCGCGCAGCCTACCCCGCGGGAATGACGCCGAGATGTGAAGGCGGTCGCGCCCGGCTCAGGCGATGCCCAGCCCCGGGATCGAGCTGATCGCGTCTGGGTCGAACCCGGCCAGCTCAGCGAAATGACGGCCGCGGGCGACGTAGTCGCGGTAAGGGCCGAAGCTGGGCGCGCCCGGCGACAGCAGCACGACGCCGTCGCCGGCCAGGGCCGCGCGCGCCTGCGCCATCGCCTCGGCCAGATCCTGCGCCGCGCTCAGGCGGAAATCGGATTGCGCCGCCAGCGGCGCCAGCAGTTCGTGGATGCGCGGGCCGTTCTCGCCCATGGTCACGATCGCCAGCGGCGGTTTGCGCCGGATCGCATCGGCGAAGGCGCCCCACTCCACGCCGCGGTCGTGACCGCCGACCAGGATTGCGATGCGGCGGCCGTCATAGCAGTCCAGCGCCGCCAGGCTCGCGTGCGGCGTAGTGCTGATCGAATCGTTGACGTAGGCGATGCCGTCGCGCGTGCCCAAGGGCTGCAGGCGGTGCGGCAGCGGCCGGAAGCTGGCGGCGTGCGCAGCGAGCGGCGCGGCGTCCAAGCCCAAGGCTTCGATCGCGGTCAGCACTGCGCACAGGTTGCCGCGGTTGTGGCGGCCCGGCAGCGGCAGCGCGGCGGTGTCCATGATCGACACGTCGCCGCGATACAGCGCATCGCCGCGCAGGTGCCAGCCGTCCTCGCGACCGAACCAGCGCACTTCGCTGTCGGGCAGCGTCAGCGCGGCCAGGGTCGCGTCGTTGGCGTTGAGCACGGCGATGCGCGGCTTGGCCTCGGTCAGCAGGCGCAGCTTGTCCTCGACGTAGCGCGTGTGCGAGCCGTGCCAATCCAGATGCTCGGGAAACACATTGAGCGCGATCGCGACCTCGGGTCGCACACCGCCGGCGGCGACGTCGCCGGTCTGATAGCTGGACAGCTCGATGGCCCAGAACTCGGGCATCTGCGGCGGCCTCATCAGTTCCAGCAGCGGCAGGCCGATGTTGCCGGCCAACGCGGTGCGGTGCCCGGCCGCACGCAGCAGATGGGCGAGCAGCGAGGTGGTGGTGCTCTTGCCCTTGGTGCCGGTCACGCAGACCGTGCGCGCATCGGGATGCTCGCCGAACCACAGCGCGGTGCCGCCGAGGAAACGCGTGCCGTGCTCCGCCGCGGCCATGGCCTCGGCGCGATACGGGCTGATCCCGGGCGACTTGATCACGAACTCGAACGCGGCCAGACGCTCGGCGCTGGCCGCGGTCTCGATCAGCAGGCGCGCATCGCCGAGCCCGCGCGCATCGGCGGCCTCGTCATGCGAACAGAACAGGGTCAGGGTCTGTTCCGGCAGCGCCGAACGCAGCGCGCGGTAGGCGGCGCGGCCTTCGCGGCCCCAGCCCCACAGCGCGGTGCGGCGCCCCTCAAGCTGCGAGATACGCACGCAGGCGCTCCCAGAGTTTGGGCGGAATGCGCTGCTCGTCGTCGATCACCAGCAGCGGTTCGATGCGCAGCTCGGCGGCGTCGAGCTGAGGCCGGATCTCGCGTGCGAAACGCTCGACCAGGGTGTCCTCGCGCCATTCGGGACGCTCGGTCAGCGCGGCCATCGCGGCGCGCGACTCGCGGCCTTCGCCCACGCATTCGAACGGTTTGTGGTCCTGGTATTCCAGCAAGGCGTCGTAGCCGCCGATCTGGCCGGCGTCGTCGAGCAGGTTGCGGCCGAAGATGCCGACCAGACGCGGCTTGGGCATGAACGGCGCCAGCGCCAGGAACACGAAGTGGCACTTCGGGCAAACGCCGCACCAACGGTTGGCCGGGCGCTCGCCGAGGATATGGAAGTTGCGGTTGCAGCTGCTGAAGTGGGCGTCGTAGCGGTCGCTGCGCGCGAATTGGCGCGCCACCGCGAGCTCGCTCAAGGGACGCAGCAGCGAGTAGTAACGCAGGTCGGCCGCGACATGGCGTTGCAGGTGGTCGCCGAACGCCTGCTCGCAGGCCCAGCCCTTCGACCACTGGTGATTCACCTCGCCCGTGCCTTCGATCAGGCTGCCGTAACTGGCCGAGCGCTCGTTCGAGAACACCACTTGATCGACGCCGTGCAGCAACGCGGCCAAGGCCATGATCGCCGAGTTCACCACCGTCACCGGGATATGGCCGTTCCAGGCGCCTTCGCGGTTGTAGTCGAACAACTGCGGCGCCAGCGCGCGGCCGAGGTTCAAGGTCGGCAGTCCGGTGCGCTGGGCGCAGGCGGCGATCAGCTGCGAACCGCCGATCCAGGTCACGGTCTGCTCGACGTCCAGCGCACGCAGGGCTTCGATGCTGACCAGCGAATCCTTGCCGCCGCCGATCGCGACCAGGGCATGCTCGCGCAGGCCGAGCGCGGGCGCCGCGGCGTCCGCCGCGGCATCGACCGGGAAGCGGATCTTGCCGTGCAGGTTCAAGCCGTTGCGATAGGCGAATTCGCCCAGGCCGTTGACGTAGATCAGCTCCAGCAGCGCGGCGGTGTCGGCGTCGATCGCGTAGGAATCGATGCGGATCTGTTCCGGCACCGCGGCCTTGTAGTAGCTCACGCCCGCGATCAGGTGCAGCAACCGCAGTGCGCGTTCGACCGCGGCGGTACGCGCCTCGTCGAGCGCGAACGGCGCACCGGGCACGGTGATCGTCTCGATCAGTTCCGGGCCGTCGTCGAACGCGTACACCAGCTGCGCCACGCCGCTCGCCGCGTCGAAACCGCAACGCACGAAACGGAATGCGCGGATCGCATCGCGCTGGAAACGCCAATCAGTCATTACAGATCACCTTCTTGCAGAACTTGCTCGGCGGGCAGCGCCCGCTGGTTGTAGGTATGCGCCATCGCCATGCCGTAGGCGCCGGCGTCGGCGACCAGCAGCACGTCGCCCTCCGCGGTCGCGCGCGGCAGCGGACGGCCGCGGCCGAGCACGTCGCTGCTCTCGCAGATCGGGCCGACCACATCGAAGACGATGCTGTCGGCGTCGTCCAGGCGGCTGAGGTTGTGGATGCCGTGGTAGGCCTCGTACATGGCCGGACGCATCAGCGCGTTCATGCCGGCGTCGCCGCCGACCCGGCGCACGCCGTCCTTTTCGACCACCTGGGTCGTGGTCAGCAGCAGCACGCCGCTCTCGGCGACCAGGTAGCGGCCCGGCTCGACGATCAAGCCGTAACGCGGATACGCCGCCTTGATCTCGGCCAGACCGGCGCGCCAGGCGGCGAGGTCGAACTCCGCCGCCTCCGGGGTGTAGGCGATCGGCAGACCGCCGCCGATGTCGATGGTCTCGATGGTGCCGATGCCGTCGGCGAGCCCGGCCAGCTGCGCATACACGC
Organism: uncultured Lysobacter sp.; assembly: GCA_946480055.1. Next base: position 58,852 of record CAMLID010000006.1, read on the forward strand.
CGCGCCAATGCTGCGGATCGTCGATGCCGCTGCCCAGGTGCGCGTGCAGGCCGGCGATGCGCACGCCCAGGCGGCGCGCCTGGTCGACGAAGGCATCGAAACGCGACATCGGCAGGCCGAACTTGGCCGCGACACCGCCGGTGCGGACCTTTTCGTGGTGGCCTTCGCCGTGACCCAGGTCGATGCGCAGCCAGATCGCGCGATCGCGGAATACCTCCGGCCAGCGCTGCAGCGCCTCGATGTTGTCGAGGGTGACGGTGACGCCGCGCGCGAACGCGGCTTCGTACTCGCGGCGCGGGGCGAAGCTGGGCGTGAACAGCAGCCGCCCCGGTTCGATCTGCGGCAGGGACTCGAACACGCGTTCGATCTCGCCCAGCGACACGCATTCCAGACCGAAGCCTTCGTCGGCGATCGTACGCAGCAGCTCGGGGTGCGAATTGGCCTTGATCGCGTAGTAGCAGCGGTCGATCGCCGGGGTCTCGCGCAGCGCGCGTGCGCGTGCGCGCACCGTCGCCAGGTCGTAGACGTAGCGCGGGGTGCCGGCCGCAGCGGCTTCGAGCAGGCGCTCGCGCGCGCCGCGCCACCAGGCCGGCGCGCGCGTGGGCTTGCCGTGCGCGATCTCCCGCCAGCTCGGGCCGAACACGCTGTCGTCGCGCACCGGCATCGCGCCGCCGCGGATCAGCTCGTGGTGCAGGTGCGGCAGCAGGCCGTCAGCGTCGGCCTCGTCGATCACGAAGGTCAGGTTGAGGTCGTTGGAGGACTGCGAGATCAGGTGCACGCGCTCGCGCCCGAACGCGGCCCAGATGTCGGACAGGCGGTGCAGCAGCGAACGCATGCCGCGCCCGACCAGGGTGATCGCCGCGCACGGCGCGATCACCTTGACCCGGCAGACTTCGGCCAGATCGGCCGACAGCGCTTCGAGCACGTTGCTGTTGACCAGGTTCTCGCTCGGGTCCAGCGACACGGTGACGTTGGTCTCCGAGGAACCGATCAGGTCGATCGACAGGCCGTGGCGCTTGAAGCGCTCGAACACGTCGGCCAGGAAGCCGACCTGCTGCCACATGCCGATGCTTTCCATCGACACCAGCACGATGCCGTTGCGGCGGCTGATCGCCTTGACCCCGGGCACGGTCGCCGCGCTGGCATCGATGCGAGTACCGGGCAGGTCGAAGCGCTCGGTGTCGAGGATCGCCATCGGCACGCCGGCGTCGCGGCAGGGCGCGATCGAACGCGGATGCAGCACCTTGGCGCCGGTGGTGGCGATTTCCTGGGCTTCGGCGTAGTCCAGACGGGCGAGCAGGCGCGCGTCCGGCACTTCGCGCGGGTTGGCGCTGAACATGCCGGGCACGTCGGTCCAGATCTCCACGCGCTGGGCCTTGAGCAGCGCACCGAAGTACGCGGCCGAAGTATCGGAGCCGCCGCGGCCCAGGACTGCGGTGCCGCCGTCGTCGTGGCGGGCGATGAAGCCCTGGGTCAGCAACATGCGCGCCGGCTGTTGCGCGAAGCGCACGGCGAATTCCGGGTCGGGCTCGCGCCGACAGTTCACCGACAGGCGCCGCGCCCAGGCGCTCTGGTTGGGCAGCGACACCGCATCCAGCCAATCGCGCGCGTCGCACCAGCCGAAGTCGTGCCCCTGGCTGCGCAGGTAGGCGGTGCCGATGGTCGAGGACAGCAGTTCGCCCTGCGCCAGCACTTCGGCCTGCCAGTCCAGCGCGCGGCTCGCGGCGCGCGCATCCGTGCGCAGCGCCTGCAGCGCCGCCAGGCGCGCGCCCAGCACGGCGTCGGGATCGAGGTCGAGTTCGGCGCAGAACGCGCGGTGGCGTTCGACCAGCGCCTGCACGCGTGCGGCGATGTCGGCCTCGGCGCCCGGCGGCGCGCTGGCGATCGCCTGCAGTTCGTTGGTGACGCCCGACAAGGCCGAGACCACGACCAAGACGCGAACGCCGTCCTCGTGCATGCGTTTGGAGGCGAGGCGTCCGATGGTGTCCCAACGGTTGCGGCGGGACACCGAAGTGCCGCCGAACTTGAGTACTACCCAACGAGTTGCTTCCGCCACCGCCACTATCCTCGGTTGTTGTCGCTCTTGATCGATGCCCGGCGGTCGCCGGGCGTGTTTTGGGGACCATGCCGCGGCCGGCGGGCGCGACGACCGGGCCCGCGGGCGTGCCGGGGGCAGCCGTACTGGGTCGAAGTCGGAAGTTCGCGCTCGCCCGCATCGCGGGCATGAAGCTGCGATTCTAAACGGATTGTCCAAACGGGATCGCACCAACTAAGGCCGGCCACGCCACGCAACACTGGAACCGTCACAGCGGAACGGTTCTACTGGCCCGCCCACCCACGCCCGAGGCCACGATGACGCTGCGCCGCTATCTGCAACTGGACGTGTTCGCCGACCGGACCGGCGCCGGCAACCCGCTGGGCGTGGTGCTGAACGCCGACGGCCTGGACTCTGCCGCGATGCAGGCCTTCGCGGCCTGGACCAACCTCTCGGAAACCATCTTCCTGCTGCCGCCGGTCGAGGGCGCGGACTACCGGGTGCGGATCTTCACCCCGCGCCAGGAGCTGGCCTTCGCCGGTCACCCCAGCGTCGGCGCCGCCTGGGCCGCGATCGACGCCGGCCTGGCCACGCCGCGCGAGGGCGCCCTGGTGCAGGACTGCGCCGCCGGCCTGCTGCCGGTCAAGGTCGCCGGTTCCGGTCCGCGCGCCCTGGTCTCGGTGCGGGCACCGCGCTCGCAGCGCATCGAGGTCGCCGACCTCGCCGATCCGGCCGCGGTCGAGGCCGCCCTGGCTGCGGTGACCGCGCCGCTGCCCCTGGGCGAGCGGCCGCCGGCGCTGTGGGACAACGGCGCGCGCTGGTGGGTGCTGGAGCTGAGCGATGCCGCAGCGGTCCGCTCGCTGAGCCCCGACCTGCCCGCGATCGCCACTCTGAGCCGCGCCTGCAACGCCGTCGGCCTGGCGGTGTACGCACCCGCCGACGCGCCCGACCACCAACTCGCCGTGCGCGCGTTCTGCCCGGCCGACAACATCCCCGAGGACCCGGTCACCGGCAGCGTCAACGCCTCGATCGGCGCGCAACTGGCGGCCAGCGGCGGTCTGCCCGGCGGCGGGCTGCGCTACGTCGCCAGCCAGGGCCGCGAACTCGGCCGCGACGGCCGGGTCGAGGTGTCGCTGGACGACGACGGCGAGATCTGGATCGGCGGGCGGGTGCAGGCGGTTATCCGCGGCCGCGCCGATTGGTAAGCTGCGCGGCCCAGCGGACCCCACGCCGCGACGCGATCCCACGATGAAACGCCGCTACCTGCAACTGGACGTATTCGCCGACCGGCCTGGCGCCGGCAACCCGCTCGCGGTAGTGCTGGACGCCGAAGGCCTGGACGACGCCGCGATGCAGGCGATCGCGCGCTGGACCCGCCTGCCCGAGACCACCTTCGTGTTCGCGCCGGACGCACCGGGCGCGAGCTACCGCATCCGCATGTTCAGCCCGCGCCGCGAGGTGCCGTTCGCGGGACATCCCAGCGTCGGCACCGCGCACGTGGTGCTGGACGCCGGCCTGGCCGCGCCGGTCGACGGCCGTCTGCTGCAGGAAGGCGTGGCCGGCCTGCTGCCGCTGGCGGTGGACGGCACAGGCACTGCACGCACCATCGCGGTGCGCACGCCGCGCGCACGGGTGCTGGAAACCGCCACGGCGGGCGACGCGCGCCTGGCCGCGGCTTTGCGCGATCTGCCCCTGGGCGCCCTGCCTCCGGCCCTGATGGACGGCGGCCGGCGCTGGTGGCTGGCCGAACTGCGCGACGAAACCGCGCTGCGCAGCGCCAGCCCGGACTGGGCCGCGATCGGCGCGCTCGCCGAAGCCACCGAAAGCATGGGCCTGTGCGCATTCGCGCGTGCCGACGCCGGCCGCGACTACGACCTGGTGGTGCGCGCCTTCGTCGGCGCACCGGCGCAGTTCGAGGACGCAGCCTCCGGCGCGGCCAACGCCACCCTCGCCGCCTGGCTGCAGCACAACGGCGCCCTGCCCGGCCGCGACGGCCGCTACACCGTCAGCCAGGGCCGCGAAGTCGGCTTCGATGCACGCCTGCAGCTGCACGTGGATGGCGACGGCGACGTCTGGTCCGGCGGCCAGGTGCATCCGATCGTGAGCGGGCATATCGATTGGTAGGCTACTCTGGCCCTAACCCGTCGATGCGATGCTTAGCTTGCCGCCCCTAGATTCGCCTCAAGGCGCAGCCCTCCCTCCATGCGGCTATCGATGAACCGCCGCGTCATTTCCCTGCTGGCAATCACCGTCGCGCTCGCGGCGGCGGCCTGGTCGACTCGTATCGACCGGATCTCGACGGACGCGCGGATGAGTCGCGCCGAAGGCACTGTCCTGGCCTTGCGCGCGGATTGTCAGGCGAGTAGCCGATTCTGGAACAGGTCCGTTTGCGCGCAGTTCCCGCTGATTGGTTTCCACGACCCGTCAGGCAGCGAACACCGTTTCGAGTCAACGACAGGCCGGGGCTTTCGTCGCCTGTCCGAAGGTCAATCGGTCGTCGTGTTGTACCTGCGCGCCGCGCCTGCTCAAACGGCGAAGATCGACGGGTACGGCCTGACGATGGACGCCATACTCATTTTGCTCGCCGCGGCGGCCTTGGCCCTGACCATGTTCGCCGCCGCACTGAAGAAGAAATAAGGAGGGCCGGCTCACGCCGGCCCTCGCCGATTGGTGGATCGAAACAATGGGACGCGTCATCTCGACGCCCACCGTCCAAACAGACTTACTCCGGACGCACATCCACGCGCACCCGGATCTTGTCGCCGGGGTGGTAGTTGGTGCGGGTGCGGTAGCTGCGGCCGGCGTATTCGTAGGTCACGTCGTAGGCGCTGACCGCGCGGTCGTCGCCGCCGTAGCCGGTGTTGCGCACCGGGTCGCAGACACGCACCGAACCGACGCGGTCGCGGCTGCTGCTGCGCTTGTTCTGCTCGTACACGCTGCGGCCGGCCATGCCGCCGACCATCGAGCCGATCGCCGAGGTCGCGTAGCGCGCGCTGCCGCCGCCGACCTGGCTGCCGACCGCGGCGCCGAGGATGCCGCCGATCACGGTCGCCACGGTGCGCCCGGTTTCGGTGCCGGCCGAACGGCGGTAGCTGCCGTACTGGTCGTAGTAGCCGTCGTCGCGGCGGGTGCTGCCGCCGTAGCCGTCGCTGTAGCCGCGATCCTCGTAGTAGCCGTCGTCGCCGCCGTTGACGTAGGTCGGGCGCTCGTAGCAGCGCTGGCCGCCGTACTGGCTGTTGGCGTAGGAGTCGAATACCGGGTCCACACGCAGCACGCGCGCGTAGTCGTATTGCGAGCCCGAATTGGACGGGTACGAGTCCGGATAGGCCGAGCCGTAACCGTTCTGCGGGTAGGACTGCGCCGAGGCGACACCGGTGGCGGCGGCGAGGACCAGGCTCAGGGCGGTAACGGACAGGCGCTTCATGGCGGGCTCCACACGCCGGGATGGCGTGGATCGCATCCTCGGATCGTAGCGGTCAACGCTGGCTGAATCGGGGCGCGGTTTCGGTGCCGGAGCTGGCGGCGTTTACCTGGCCGACAGCCAGTCGGCCACCCGGCCCGCCAATTCGACCGCGCCGCGCCCGAGCAGCGGGCCGACGTGGCTGGGCGACGGCGCCCGCAACAGCTCCGCACCCCAGGCCTGCGCCAGTTCTGCGCAGAGTTCGGGCGGCACGTCCTCATCCTGGGCCGAAGCCACGCACAGAGTCGGACAGGCCGGCGCGGCGACGGCGACGCCGGCCTGGGCGGCACGCAGCACCGCACCGGACTCGTCGCGCCAGCGGCGGTAGGCGTACAGCACGGTCGCAGCGTCGGCGTCGGGCAGCGCGCGCCGGGTCGAAGCCAGGCGCGCATCGCGACGCCAGGGCACCAGTGCCGGCCAGTCGCGCGTCGGCAAGCGCGACGACCAAGGCGCGGGCGGCAGCGGATTGACCAGCACCAACGCGTCGGCGGCAGCGGCGCAATGCAGCGCGAGCAAGCCGCCAAGGCTGGCGCCGATCAGCGCGCGCGGTCGCGGCAGCGCTTCGAGCGCGGCGCGCACCTGCGCGGCGTAGTCGTCGAAACCGGTCGCGGCCAGTCCGGCCGGGATCGGCTGCAAGTCGGGCGCGTGCGCGGCCAGTCCGCGCGCGCGCAGCAGCTCGCACCACAGGTTCCATTCCCAGCCGCCACCGCCCGCGCCGTGGATCAGCAGGACGTGGCGGATCGGGGTATCGCGCTCGGGAGGCAAACGTAGGCGGTCTAGCGGATCGAGGTGGCCCTACCCGCCCGCGACGCCGCGCGGGCAGGCAGCTTGAGGAACCCGGACGCGGGCTCAGGCCAGCGTCGCCTCCAGGCTGATCGGCACTGCGCTCAGCGCCTTGGATACCGGGCAGTTGGCCTTGGCGTCCTCGGCGATGGCCTGGAACTTGGCCGCGTCGATCCCGGGCACCTCCGCGCTCACCTTGAGCCGGATCTGCGAAAGGCTCGGCCCGCCCTCCATCGACAGATCGACCTCGGCGCGGGTGTCCAGGCGCGCCGGCGGGTGGCCGGCCTCGGTCAGCTTGGCCGACAGCGCCATGGTGAAGCAGCCCGCGTGCGCGGCCGCGATCAGTTCTTCCGGGTTGGTGCCCTTCTCGTCGCCAAAGCGGCTGTTGAAGGCGTAACGCGTGTTCTCCAGCACACCGCTCTGGGGCGTGCTGAGGCGGCCCTGCCCGCTCTTGAGGTCGCCTTCCCAATGCGCGGTGGCGTGACGCGAAATGCCCATGGCCTGACTCCGGTGGATGAGGGCGCCCAGGGTAACCGCGGGTTCGTTAGTTCCACATCGCGAACGGGAAGCCGTCCCGATTACGCGATGCTGCACCGCAACCCGGACGCGCCGGGCTTGACCCGTCCGCACGCCTGCGGGAGTCTTGCCTCCCGGCCCCCCGAACGCCGGCACCCGCCATGACCGCCCGCCGAGCGCTCCACGCTCGGGCGCGCAGCGCGGACAGCCATGACGGCCTTCCCACCCTCACCCAGGGAGAAGTCCGCTCATGTCCTACAGCACAGAATCCATCCGCAACGTGGCCTTGGCAGGCCACCCCGGCGCCGGCAAAACCACGCTCTTCGAAGCCCTGCTGCAAGCCGGCGGCGCACTCCAGACGGCAGGCAGCATCGAACGCGGCAGCACCGTCTCCGATTTCGACCCGATCGAAAAACAGCGCGGCCATTCGCTCGACGCCGCCATCGCCAGCACCGACCACGCGGGTATCCATGTCAACCTGATCGACACCCCCGGCTACCCCGACTTCCGCGGCCCGACCCTGTCGGCGCTGGCGGCGGTGGAAACGGTCGCGATCGTGGTCGATGCCGACACCGGAGTCGAATACGGCACCCGCCGCATGATGGAGCACGCCAAGGCGCGCAATCTCTGCCGGGTGCTGGTGGTCAACAAGATCGACCACGAAGGCGCCGACGCGGCGCGCGTGCTCGACGACCTGCGCGAGACCTTCGGCCCCGAATGCCTGCCGCTGAACCTGCCCGCCGACGGCGGCCAGCGCGTGGTCGACTGTTTCGGCGCCTCCGCCGCCGGCAGCAGCGAGACCAGCGATCTGGGTGCGGTCGCCGACTGGCATCAGAAGATCATCGACCAGGTCGTGGAGATCAACGAAACGGTGATGGAGCACTACCTCGACCTGGGCGAAATCGGCCTGTCCGGCGCCGAGTTGCACGATGCGTTCGAGCAATGCCTGCGCGAAGGCCACCTGGTGCCGGTGCTGTTCTGCTCGGCGCGCAGCGGGGTCGGGGTCAAGGAACTGCTGGACGCGGCCGAGGCCTTGTTCCCGAACCCGACCGAGGCCAACCCGCCGCCGTTCGTGAAGGGCGTGGGCGAGGACGCACAGCCGATCGTGGCCGCGCCCGATCCCGCGGCGCACGTGATCGCCGATGTGTTCAAGATCATCAACGATCCCTTCGTCGGCAAGCTCGGCGTGTTCCGGGTCTATCAGGGCACGCTCAAGCGCGACACCCAGTTGTTCGTCGACGACGGCAAGAAACCGTTCAAGGTCGGCCATCTGTTCAAGCTCAAGGGCAAGGATCACGTCGAGATCGATCAGGCCATACCCGGCGACATCGCCGCGGTGGCCAAGGTCGAGGATCTGCACTTCGACGCGGTGCTGCACGACAGCCACGATGAGGATCAGATCCATCTGGCGCCCTTGAACTTCCCCAAGCCGATGTTCGGCCTGGCGGTGGAAGCAGCCAGCAAGGGCCAGGAGCAGAAGCTGGCGACCTCGCTGCACAAACTGTCCGAGGAAGACCCCTGCTTCCATGTCGAACACGAGACCGAGACCAACGAGACCGTGGTGCGCGGCCTGTCCGACCTGCACCTGCGGGTCAACATCGATCGCCTGCGCGACAAGTACGGGGTCGAGGTGACGTCGCGGCCGCCGCGCATCGCATATCGGGAAACCGTGAGCGGCAAGGCCGAGGGCCATCATCGCCACAAGAAGCAGACCGGCGGCGCCGGCCAGTTCGGCGAAGTGTTCCTGCGCGTCGAACCGCTGCCGCGCGGCACCGGCTTCGAGTTCGTCGACGAGGTCAAGGGCGGCACCATCCCCGGCCAGTTCCTGCCGGCGGTGGAGAAAGGCGTGCGCCAGGTTCTGCACCACGGCGCCCTGGCCGGCTACCCGATGCAGGACGTGCGGGTGATCGTCTACGACGGCAAGCACCATCCGGTCGACAGCAAGGAGGTCGCGTTCGTGGCCGCCGGCAAGAAGGCCTTCCTGGATGCGATCAGCAAGGCCCGCCCGCAAGTGCTGGAACCGATCGTCGACCTGGAGGTCAACGCGCCCGAGCAGCACATGGGCGACATCAGCGGCGGTCTGGCCAGCAAGCGCGCGCGCATCAACGGCACCGACGCGGCGCGCGGCCACGAGATCGTGGTCAAGGCGCAGGTGCCGCTGTCGGAACTGGAAGGCTACGCCGCCGAGTTGAAATCGGTGACCGCCGGACGCGGCCGTTATTCGCTGGATTTCAGCCACTACGAGCCGGTGCCGGCGAACGTGCAGCAGAAACTGGTCGAGGCCTTCAAGCCGCGTGCCGAGGAAGACTGAGCGCAGCACCGGCGCGGTACGAGTTACCGCGCCGGACCGCCGGGGCCGGACGATGCGGAGCGCACCGCCGGTCGCCATCGCGACCGGCGCCGGCCGGGGGCATTTCCACCGCCGCTTCCGGCCGAGCTCCGCATGAAGCCCGACAACAGCGAACCGGCAACGCCTGAACGCGCCGCATCGCTGCCGGAGCGCCACGCACAGGCCGAATGCGGGAGTAGGATGGCCGCGTGAGCGCCACCACCATCCCGCGTTTTTTCTGGACCTTCCCGATGCGGTTGGTGCGCGAGGCGCGACTGGACGACGCCCTGCCCGACGACGGCCAGCTGCGGATCCTGTTCCTGTGGGGCAAGGACTGCCCGAACTGCGATGTCGCCAAGGGCCAGATCCTGCTCACGCCCGAGCGTTTCCGTTGGCCCGATGTCGAATGGCTGCACGACAACGTCTACGAAGACGCGCAGATGGGCACCCGCTTCGGCCTGCACGGCATCCCCGCGTTCCTGGTGTTCCGCGGTTCCAGGAAGCTGGGGCGGATCGGCCAATGGCCGGGCAGCGACGCCTTCGTCGCCGCGATCGAGAAGCTGCGCGCGGCCGAACCCGCCAGCCCTGCTTTGGGGTAGGAGCGGCGTGAGCCGCGACCGGCAGCTACGCGGGGCGGCGACGTTTCGACGCCGCGCGTGATTCAGGGTCGCGGCTCACGCCGCTCCTACCGCAAGGCAATAAGGCGCGCGCAACGCTGAATCCCGCATCGGAGCGCATCGCGCACTTGGCGCCCATGGATGCGCGGCGCAGACTGCAAGTCCGCAACCCCGACAACGCCGCCATGTTCGACACCGCCACCCTCGCCGCCTATCTGGTCGCCGCCGCCGTGCTGGTGCTGATTCCGGGCCCGGGCACGGCCTGGATCGTGACCCAGGCGGCGACCGGCGGCACCGCGCGCGGGGTGCGCGCCGCGTTCGGCCTGGAGACCGCGACCCTGATCCACGCTCTGGCCGCGGGCCTGGGCCTGTCGGCGCTGCTGGCGACCTCGGCGATGGCCTTCGAGGTGCTCAAGTACGCCGGCGCCGCGTATCTGATCTGGCTGGGCATCAAGGCCTGGCGCAGCAAGGAGGAAGCCGCGCCGGCCGCCGCCGGAACCGACGCGCCGGCCGTGGCCACCTCCGACGTCTACCTGCGCTCGGTGATCACCGGCGTGCTCAATCCCAAGGTCGCGCTGTTCTTCCTGGCCTTCCTGCCGCAGTTCGTGCATCCCGAGCGCGGCTACGTCTGGCTGCAGTTCCTGGTGCTGGGCGCGCTGTTGTCGCTGATCGGCTTCAGCCACAGTCTGATGCTGAGCTTCGCGGCCGGCCGCTTCGGCCGGCGCTTCTCGACCGGCACCGGACGCTGGAAGCAGCGCGTGACCGGCAGCGTGTTCATCGCCCTGGGCCTGCGTCTGGCGGTGCAGCAGCGCGGCTGAGCGCATCTGTTGAAGTGAACCGAAGCCGCGCCGCATTCGCCCGGCGCGCTTGAAGCCCGGCGCGCGCGCCCTCAGGTCGTGGATTCACGACCTCATCCACGGAGTTGCGCGCATGAAGACCCAGGGTTTGCTCGACCAATTGCTGAAAACCGCCCAGAACAGCCTAGGCGGCGCCGGCGGGCTCGAGGGACTGCTGGGCGGCGGCAAACCGCCGGCGCGCTACGAAGGCAAGGAGGAAAAGCGCGGTCTGCTTAACGCCGACTTCGGTAAGGGCGCCCTGGCCGGCGGCGCGCTCGGCCTGCTGCTGGGCAACAAGAAGATGCGCAAGATGGGCGGCAAGCTCGCCCTGTACGGCGGCGTCGCCGCGGTCGGCGTGCTGGCCTACAAGGCCTACGGCGAATACCGCAAGCAGCAGGACGGCAGCGTCGCCGAACCGCAGACCGTCGACCGCCTGCCGCCGCCGCAGGCCGAACTGCACAGCCAGGCCATCCTCAAGGCCCTGGTCGCCGCGGCCAAGGCCGACGGCCATATCGACCGGCGCGAGCGCGAGGTGATCGAAGGCGAGTTCACCCGCATCGACAACGATCCGGCCCTGCGCCAATGGCTGCACGCGGAACTGGAAAAGCCGCTGGATCCGGCCGAAGTCGCGCGCGCGGCGAGCACCCCGGAAATGGCCTCGGAGATGTATCTGGCCAGCCTGCTCGCCGCCGACGAGCAGAGCTTCATGGAGCGCGCCTACCTGGACGAGCTCGCGCGCCAGCTCAAGATCGACGATGCGCTCAAGGCGCGCCTGGAAGCGCAGTTGCAGGACGCTCGCGAGGGCTGAGCCCCGTCCGGCGGCGACCTGCCTTGGGGTAGGAGCGGCGTAAGCCGCGACCGGAGGCCGCGCCAACGGCGTCGCTTGCGCTGGCGGCGGAGGTTCGCGGTCGCGGCTTACGCCGCTCCTACCCCAGCGCAACTTGTCGCCCCTGTGTCGCCGTTCACACGGTCCGGGTATCGTGCGCGAATCGCCCACGGAACCTGCCGATGTCCGCCCGACCGCGCTTACGCTCCACCCTGCTGCGCTCCCTGCTGCTGGCCGCCGCGCTGCTGGCGCTGGCGGCCTGCTCGACCCTCAACGCCGTCAGCGCCTACCTCGGCAACGAGGTCGCGTTCACCGCGCCGCAGTTGCAGCAGTCGCTGAGCCGCAACTTCCCCAAGCGCTACGAGAAGCTCGGCGGCCTGGTCGCGGTGACCCTGATGAACCCGCGCCTGTCGATTCCCGACGACGGCGAGCGCCTGCGCCTGGACTTCGACATCGCCTTGGCTGCGCTTGGCGCCGGCTCCTCGCAACGCCCGTCCGGACGCTTCACCCTGACCAGCGCGCTGCGCTACGACGCGACCACCCAGGGCCTGCACCTGCTCGATCCGCGCATCGACTACGTCGACGTGCCGCAACTGGGCGGCGTGATGACCGGCGCCTCGCGCGAACTGCTCAATGCCTGGCTCGGCGACTACGCGCGCCAGGAACCCGTCTACCGCTTCGACAACAGTCTGCTCGACAAGCTGGGTTCGCGCCGCATCGGCAGCACCCAGATCGAACACGGCCGCGTCGTCGTCCATCTCGACCGCTGATATGCGCACGCTCCGTCACGCCAGTCTGTTGCTCGCCGCCGCGCTCGCGCTCGCCGCCTGCGGCAAGGACGACGACCCGCAGGTCCGCGCCGCCAACGGCGAACCCGGCGAACTGCTGCCGGCGCCTCAGGGCGCCAGCGGCGGCGTCACCGGCATGCCTTCGCAGCCCGGTCCCGGCCAGGTCGGCCCGCCCAGCAGCTTCGAGCCGCCGACGGAAGTAACGCTGGACGAGAACGGCAATCCGATCCTGCCGGCCACGCCCGAGGACGGCATCGAGGCGGCGCTCGTCCAGGACGGTACCGCGCTGGTAGAAGACGGCACCGAAGTCCCGGCCGACGAACCCACGCCGCAGGATGCGGTCGCCGTGGTGCGCGATTACTACGCCGCGATCAACGCCCGCAGCTACGCCCGCGCCTATGCACTGTGGTCCGACGGCGGCCGCGCCAGCGGACAGTCGCCGCAGCAGTTCGCCGACGGCTTCGCCGACACCAACGGCGTTTCGGTCGAGATCCTGCCGCCAGGCCGGGTCGATGCCGGCGCCGGCTCGCGTTATCTGGAAGTGCCGGTGGCGCTGACCGCGAGCCAGCGCGACGGCAGCCAGCGCAAATACATCGGCGCCTACGTGCTGCGCCGCGCCGTGGTCGACGGCGCAACGCCGGAACAACGCGCCTGGCGCATCGGCAGTGCCGACCTGAGGGAAGTGAAGCCATGAAGCTGCGCGCACTGGTGTCGTCCTCGTTGATCGTCCTGGCGCTGGGCGCCTGCGAGCGTTCCGCACCGGCCGCGGACGCGCCTGCGCCCGCCGCCGCGACCGCGCCACAGAACACGACGCCAGCGCCCGCTGCGCCGGCCGCGACGGACAACGTCGCCGCACCGGCGACCGTCGCGTTGGTGTTGCCCGGCGATTTCGCTCCCGACACCAGCCCCGACGAACTGCGCAAGCGCTACGGCGCCGCCAACGTGCGCCTGGGCAAGGTGCCGGGCGCCGAGGGCGAGGAGTTCCCGGGCGTGATCCTGTTCCCCGACGATCCGACCCGGCGCGCCTATCTGTATTTCCTGAACGACCAGACCCTGCAGGGCCTGTCGCTGGTGCGCGTGCTCGACCGCGAATCCAAGTGGACCCTCGACAACGGCCTGCGCATGGGCATGCCGCTGGCCGAAATGGTCAAGCTCAACGGCAAACCGATTTCGTTCTACGGCCTGGAGTGGGATTACGGCGGCACCATCGTCGACTACCGCAGCGGCAAGCTCGACGCGCGCAAGGACGAACAGGTCGGCCGCAGCGCCAGCCTGGGCCTGCTCGACAACGGCGACCAAGGCATTCCGGACGGCAAGACGCCGGTCGGCGAAGGCACCTATTCCAGCGACGACCCCAAGTACCCCGAGCAGGGCAAGTGGATCGTGATCTCGGAGCTGTCGGCGTCGTTTCCGGGCGAAGACGATCTGTAAGCGGTGGTGCTTGCGATGACGACGCCGCGGCTGGTGTTGGACACCAACGTCTGCCTCGACCTATTCGTGTTCCGCGACCCGCGCGCGACCGCGCTCGCCGACGCGCTCGCGAGCGGACGCTACCTGGCGGTCAGCGATACCGACTGCCGCGACGAGTGGCAGCGCGTACTCGCCTATCCGCAGCTCGGCCTGGACCCGCAGACGCAGGCCAAGGCGCTGCAGGCCTACGACGCCCTCGTGCAGGTATTGCCGGAGGCCGAGCGCCGACCGCCGCCCGAGATCGCGCTGCCGCGCTGCGCCGATCCGGACGATCAGAAATTCCTGGAACTGGCCTACGCCGCCGACGCGAGCTGCCTGCTCAGCCGCGATCACGCCCTGACCGTGCTGGGCCGGCGCAGCGCCCGCGCCGGCCTGTTCGAGATCATGACGCCGCAGGCCTGGGCCGGCGTGGAAGCGTTCCGCAACGGCAGCGCCTAGCGCGCGCCGGCGGCCGATCCGGCGCCGCGGCGGCGCATGCGATACTCGGCCCATGCAAGGCGTACCCGCGCAATTCGTTCACGCCCACGACGCCGCCGAGTTCCGGCAGCCCGCGCATCGCGGCGGCATCGAACTCTATCGCGCGCACATCGTCCACCACGCCTTCGAACCGCACACCCACGAAGCCTACGGCCTGGGCGCGATCGAATCGGGCGTCGAGCGTTTCCGTTACCGCGGCAGCGATCACCTGGCGCCTCCGGATTCGCTGGTGATGATGAATCCCGATGTGCTGCACACCGGCCGCGCCGAAACCGAGGGTGGCTGGCGTTACCGCATGGCCTACGTCGATCCCGATCTGGCCGCGGAAGTCACCGGTGAGTCGGGCTGGTGGTTCGACGATGCGGTGCGCCACGATCCGACGCGCGCGCGCCGGATCAGCGCGCGCCTGGACGCGTTGTGGCAGGCGCGCGAACCTTTGGCCTTCGACAGCCAGCTCGCCGCCCTGCTGGACGAGTTCCGCGACCACGCCCGGGTGCCGCACCGCAATCGTGCCGAAGCGATGCCGCGCTTCGCCCCGGTGCTCGACTATCTGCGCGCGCACCTGGCCGAACGGCTCAGCCTGGAGCAACTGGCGGCCGTCGCCGGCCTCAGCCCGTTCCACTTTCTGCGCCGCTTCCGCGACCACTACGACGTCACCCCGCAGCAGATGCTGATGGCGCTGCGTCTGCATCAGGCCAAGCGCCGGCTCGCCCAGGGCATGGCGCCGGCGCAGGTTGCGGCCGAGACCGGGCTGGCCGATCAGGCCCATCTCACCCGCGCCTTCGCCCGCCGCTACGGCGTCACTCCGGCGCGCTACCGCAGGCAGCTGCGCGGCTGAACATCGCCCGCGGGCCGCGGGCCGTCGCCGCAATCTCGTACAAGAACCGCGGCCGCGTTTGCGGCACCCTGCGGCCATGCTGATCGGAACCCTCTACGCGCTGTTGGCCGGCCTGATCTGGGGCCTGGTCTTCGTCGGCCCGCTGCTGCTGCCCGAATACCCGGCGGCGCTGCAGTCGGTCGCGCGCTACCTCGCCTTCGGCCTGATCGCGCTACCGCTGGCCTGGCTGGACCGCGCGGCGCTGCGCCAGTTGACCCGCGCCGACTGGATCGAAGCGCTCAAGCTGTGCGCGATCGGCAACCTGCTCTATTACCTGTGCCTGGCCAGCGCGATCCAACGCGCCGGCGGACCGCTGCCGACCATGATCATCGGCACCTTGCCGGTGGTGATCGCGATCGTCGCCAACCGCCGCAACGCCCAGCGCGACGGCCGCCTGCCGTGGGCGCGGCTGGCGCCTTCGCTGCTGTTGATCGCCGCCGGCATCGCCTGCGTCAATCAGGTCGAACTCGATGCGCTGCTCAGCGACGGCAAAGCCGATGTGCGGCGTTACCTCAGCGGCGGCCTGCTCGCGCTCGGCGCCCTGGCCTGCTGGACCTGGTACCCGCTGCGCAACGCCGACTGGCTGCGCGCGCACCCCGGCCGCAATCCGCGCACCTGGGCCACTGCGCAGGGCCTGGCGACCTTGCCGCTGGCCTTGCTGGGCTACGCCGTGCTGTGGACCGGCATGACGGCCAGCGGCAGCGACTTCGCGATGCCGTTCGGCCCCCGACCCGGCTTCTTCATCGGTTTGATGGTCGCGATCGGCCTGCTCGCGTCCTGGGTCGGCACGCTGTGCTGGAACGAAGCCAGCCAGCGCCTGCCGACCGCGCTGGCCGGGCAGCTGATCGTGTTCGAGACCCTGTTTGCGCTGGCCTACGCCTTCATCCTGCGCGGCGCGATGCCGCGCCCGTTGACCTTCCTCGGCATCGGCTTGCTGATCGCCGGCGTGCTGTGGGCGCTGCGGGTGAAACCGGTACCGGTCGCGCCGGCGCCGTGAGCGCCGACGCCCGACCCGGACTCAGATTTCGAAGCGGTACGACAGCTTGACCAGCAGCTGTTCGCTGTCGCGCAGATCGAAAGCATCGCGGAACTCGCGTCCGGCGCTGCCTTCCAGGTTCAGGCCTTCTTCGAACAGATCGCCGCCGCGCACGTAGGCGATGTACAGGTGCGACAGCGGCGCCAGCTCATAGCGGTAGCGGATCTGGAAACCGAGGTTGCGCAGGTTGAAGTTCGGAATCGACTCGGCGACCTTCAGCGGCCGGCCGTCGGCGGCGACGCGATAAGCCTGGCGGCTGTGCGCATCCAGGCCGATCGCCTCCAGCCGTACGCGCAGTTCCTGCTTGTCGTCGATCAGCCACACCGAACCGGCGTTGAGCGTGATCATGTCGGAGCGGAAGCTGCCGAGCAGGTTGCCGCCGCGCCACAGCAGCCAGTCCGGGTTGTGCGAGACCTCCATGCCGCTGAAGAAGCTCAGGCGGTCACTGACGTGGTAGCGCGGCTCGAAGTACAGCCGCGACTTGCCCTCGTCCATGCCGCCCAGGCCTTCGGCCGCGTACTGGGCTTCGCCGTAGAACGCCCAGCGCCCGCCATTCTGGCGCGGGCGGAAACGCTCGTAGTACAGGTACAGCTTGGACGGCACGTCGACTACACCGTTGCCGCGGGTGATCAGGTCGTCGTGGCCGGAACTCCAGGCCGCGATTTCGGCGAATTCGTTGCCGCCGTCGCGCAGCTCGCTGCGGCGGTTGATCGCGAAGGCGTCGGCGATGTGCACGCCCTGATCGTTGTAGCGGCGCGAGACCGCGTAATGGAAATCCTTGCCGGCGTAGGCCGAATCGGCCGGCAGGTCGGTGACGCGGTGGCCGAGGTCGTAGCGCAGGTAGTTGAAGTTGTTGCGTTCGAGGTAGCCGAAGTCGTTGAGCTGCAGGTCGCGCCCCAGGTGCAGCGCGTACAGCTGGTGGCGCCAGCTGTTGCCCATGTCGTAGTCCACTCGCAGCTGGGCGCCGCTGTCGCGGCTGCTGCTACCGCCCTGGTCGACATCGGAACCGACCAGGGTGCTGCGGATCGACCACTGCGAATTCGGGGTCCAGCGGTGGTCGAACTCGTACACCGTCGCCTCGCGGTCCAGGAACGGCCGGTTTACCCGGGTGACCATCGCGCCCACGCCCTGCGCGGCGAAGTCGCGGGTGGCGCGCACGGCATAGAAGTCGCGGCCGATGTCGTCGGCCTCGGTAGCCGCGAACACGCCGTAGTTGATGCCGGCGGCGCTGCCGTTGACCTTGACCGCGGCGGTGACGTCGCCGGAACCGACGCCGTCGTCGTTCCTGCCGCCGACGCGGCGGGTGTAGATCAGGCGGCTGTTGTTGTTGAGCGCGCCGAAGGGCACGTCGAAGAAGCCCTGGTTCTCGGTGAAGAACGGGCGCTTGTCGCTGAAGAAGGTCTCGGTGGCGCCGAAGTTGACCGTGAGTTCGTCGCTCTCGACCTGGCCGAAATCCGGGTTGAGGGTGGCGCTGAGCTGGAAACGGCCGTTCGGCTTCCAGAACAGGTCCACGCCGCCGTCGAAGTCGCTGCCCTTGCCGACCGCGTCGTAGATGCCGGATACGTAGGGCGTGATCGCGAGCAGCGATTGGCTGTAGGCCGGCACCTGGATGCGCTCGAGCGCGGTCAGGAAGCGGCTTTCGTTGAAGCTCACCGCCGGCCAGGAGGCGCGCTCGCCGGTGGCGCCGATCACCCGGTCCAGCGACAGTCCCAGGGTGCGCTTGCCGTCGGCGCTGGCCGCGCGCATCGGCGCGATATGCCAGGGAATCAGCATCTCGACGTACCAGCCGGTCTCGTCCTCGCTGGTGGCGTGGCGCCAGTCGCCGTCCCAGTCGTCGTTGAACTGGTTCTCGTTGCTGATCGTGGTGTCGTTGATGCTGTTGGACAGCAGCACGGTGAAGTTGTAGCCATTGCGGCCGTCGCCGTCGAAATCGACGTACAGGTTGACCCGGTCGACCGGGCCGCCCTCATCGCGCTGGGCGAACTGGCGCGTGCGCGGAATGCTCTGCGCCTGGGTATTGCGGAAGCCGATCGCCAGGCCCTGCGGCGTGGCCAGCACCAAGGCCTCGGTCGGCTGCGGTGCCGGCGCGCGCGACAGCGGCTGGGTCAGGCGGAAGTCGGTGATGCGCTGCGCGCCTTCCCATTCGGCCGGGTCGATGCGGCCGTCGATCTCGACCGCCTGTGCGAGCGGGGCGGCGCCGGCGAGTGCGGCAAGGATGGACAGGGTCAGGGGTGCGCGCATCGCGGGTGCCTCGGTACTGATGGGTTGGCCGCCACGGGCCGCAGCGCGGACGTCCGGCATCGATGGGATGCAAACGCCCGGCTGAAGGTTGCGTGTGGTGCTGGCCCCGACGGTCGCGACGCCCGAGCGTGGCGAAGCCTAGACGGCGCGCGCCCGGTTACCGAATGGCAAAAGTCATGGCAACCAATTGCACGGGTTGCGCATCCGCCGCTGGCACGGATCCTGCCGCGCGTGCGTCCGCGCGTCGTACCTGGATAAACAGCGGCGCCGCGCCTACGGCGAGGCTCAGGGCGCGGTCGCGTCGTGCGCGACGAAGGCCGCCTCGCCGGTCGGCAGTTCCAGCCATTCCGGATGGGCCAGCGCGCGGGCGATGTCGGCCTGGCCCGACAGCCAGTGCTCGCGCATCGCGACCCGGCCGAACTGGTAGTCCTTGAAGTGGCCGATCCGGGCGCGATCGCGGTAGATCAGGTGGATCACGCTGTAGCGGCGGTCGCAGGCCAACTGCGCCGCGTACTGCGCCCAGGGATTGCTGCGGCGCACGTCCTCGGGGATTTCCTCGAGCAGCTCGCGCAGCAGCCGGCGGTAATGCTGGGCCACGCGCTGGGTCTCGGTGATCAGGCGGGTGCGGCTGGAGTACTGGATCTCCTTCTGCCGCTCGGCCACGTCCAGTAGGCTCTGCGGCAGTTCGCCCTGCGCGCTCCACAGGTCGACCTGGAACACCAGGGTGTCGCGGCGCGGCTCGCTGGCCAGCACCTGCGACAGCGGCGTGTTCGAGACCAGGCCGCCATCCCAGTAGTACTCGCCGTCGATCTCGACCGCCGGAAACGCCGGCGGCAGCGCGCCGGAGGCGAGGATATGGCGCGCGTCCAGGCGCATCTGGGTGTTGTCGAAGTATTCGAGGTTG
This sequence comes from uncultured Lysobacter sp., assembly GCA_946480055.1. The sequence continues at coordinate 78,047 of CAMLID010000006.1, forward strand.
CCGGTACGCACATTGACCGCGCCGACCGAGACCCGGATGCCGCCGTCGTTGAGGCGATCGAAATCGACCATGCGCTCCAGGGTCGCGATCATCGGCGAGGTGTCGTACCAACTGGCCGCATCCGGGCCGGGGGCCGCCAGAAAATCCAGGCCGCGCGGGCGGTAGAACCCACGCTGGCCCTCGACCAGGGCGCGCCAGGCCTCCCAAGTGTCGAGCCAGGCGCGCAGGTCGTCGCCGAGGCCGGCGTAGCGCGCTTCCTGCCCCAGCGTGGTCGCCGGCAACAGGGTCGGCTGCGAAATCGTGTCCCAGAACTCGCGCAGGGCCTCGACCCGGCGCCCGGGCGCGTTGCCGGCCACGATCGCGGTGTTGAAGGCGCCGATCGAGATGCCGGCCAGCCAGTCCGGCGCGATCCCCGCCTCGTCCAGTCCCTGGTAGACGCCGGCCTGGTAAGCGCCGAGCGCGCCGCCGCCCTGCAGCACCAGCGCGGTACGCTCGGGCCGGCGCTGCGGGGGCGGGACCGCGCTCTTGTTCGAGGGCGCGGTTTTCTTCGCGGCCGCGCGCTTGCTCGGCGCCGCTTTGGACGGCGCCGACTTGCGTGTCGCGGAACGCTTGCCGGGAGTGGTCGCCATGGGGCGACCTTACTGCATGTACCAGCCGTGGCTGACCACGATGCTCTGCCCGGTCAGGGCCGCGCTCGGGAACTCGGACAGGAAGCGCACGGTCTTGGCCACGTCCTCGACCGTGGTGAACACGCCGTCGACGGTATTGCCCAGCATCACCTTGCGGATCACCTCGTCCTCGCTGATGCCCAGTTCCTTGGCCTGCTCCGGAATCTGCTTGTCGACCAGCGGGGTGCGCACGAAGCCCGGGCAGACCACGTGGCTGCGCACGCCGTGCTTGGCGCCTTCCTTGGCCAGCACCCGCGACAGGCCCAGCAGGCCGTGCTTGGCGGTGACGTAGGCCGACTTCAGCGGCGAGGCCTCGTGCGAATGCACCGAGCCCATGTAGATCACGGTGCCGCCCCGGCTCCGACCCGATTCGCTGTTCTTGTACATGTGCGGCAACGCCGCCTTGGTGGTCAGGAAGGCGCCGTCGAGGTGGATCGCCAGCATTTTCTTCCAATCGCCGAAGGCGTAGTTCTCGATCGGGTTGACGATCTGGATGCCGGCGTTGGACACCAGGATGTCGACGCCGCCGAGCTCGGCCACCACACGCGCGATGCCGGCGTTGACCGCGGCCTCGTCGGTGACGTCCATGGCCACGCCGATCGCTCGCCCGCCGGCGGCGGCGATCTCGTCGGCCACGGCCTGGGCGCCGGCCTGGTTGAGGTCGGCGATCGCGATCGCGGCGCCGGCGCGGGCCAGTTCATGGGCGATTTCCTTGCCGATGCCGCTGGCGGCTCCGGTGACGACGGCGACCTGGCCTTGGATCGAACTCATGGCGACTCCTGGGATGCGATGCGGATGGGGGGACGCGGCCGCGGCGGGCGCGTGGGCGCCCATTGTCGCCGCCGTGCGTTATCGCGGTGTTGCGGCGCGGGACCGCAGTGTCCCGCGGGCGCAGCCGCGGCGGCCATCGGCCATTGGTACCAGCCATGCCGTGGCGGTGGCCGTTTCCTGGTAGGAGCGGCGCGAGCCGCGACCGCGCCCCCCGAATCACGTCGCATCTGCCGCTTCGCGGTCGCGGCTCGCGCCGCTCCTACCCCAAAACCGCTTGAACCGAACTCCGCGGAACCGGGCCTCAATCCTTCTTGGACTTCTTCTTGTCCTTCTTTTTCTTCTTGTCCTTGTCCTTCTTCTTATTCTTCTTGTCTTTCTTGTCTTTCTTATCCTTCTTCGGCTGCAGCATGGTGCCGGTGCAGTTTTCCGCGCCGCAGCGGCATTCCCAGATCTGCTTCAGACGCTTGGTGTGCTTCTCGGCCAGGGTGATGCCGTAGTTGTAGGACAGCTCCTCGCCCGGCGCGATGGCGCGAATCGCCTCGATGAAGACCCGGTCCTTGCGACGGTCGTCGCCCTCGTCCTCGTCCAGCACCGCTTCGCAGTTCGGCGCGCAGCTGTGGTTGATCCAGCGCGCGCTGTTGCCTTCGAAGTTGGCATCGATCACGTACTCGTCGTTGAGCGTGAACAGGAAGGTGTGGCCGGAGTCGGTGTCGCCGGAATCGCCCGCATCGACCTCTTCGTGGGTACGGCGGCTACCCTTGTATTCGATTACGCGTTCGCCCTTGGCGATCGGGGTGACGGCGAAGACGCCGTTACCGTGGATGGCGGAACGGCGGGCGGCGATCTTGCGCGGCATGCGGTAATCCAGAAGAGACGAGCCGGCATTTTGACCGCAAATGCAGGTCCGCGGCCATCGCCCGCGTGGCACCGACCGCGATGACTGTCCGCTTTCGTCGCGACGCTCGGCGCAACTCGCCTGCTCTGCGAGGTCTGTGCTGCGCACGGCATCACCCAAGGCCCGATGCCCATGTCCGTTCGATCACGCCACGCGCGCACTCCTTGCCAGCGACTCGTCGCTCGCCGACGCCTCGGCTCGCGTCACGCAATAGCTTCCCGTCACGACCGCAACCGGCACCCTCCCGGCCGGGTCGAACCGCCTCCTCCGGAGACTCCCAGGCACCCGGCCGCCCCAACCTGCCTGCCTCGACCGGGCCCGTCCCGCAGCCCGGACCCGTCGGCGCCGCCCTACCTGAATGCGGGTGCTGGCCCTGGCCGGCCTTAAACCGTACAATTCCGGTACGGATTAAACCGACCCCACGCCGATGCTCCGCGTCACCAAACTCACTGACTACGCGACGGTCGTCCTGACCGTGCTCGCCGCCCAATTGGAAGGCGTGCCCGATGCCGTGCTCAGCGCCTCGGAATTGGCCGAGCGCGCCGGCCTGGAGACGACGACCGTGAGCAAGCTGCTCAAGCCGCTGGCCCAGGCCGGCCTGGTCGAGGGCTTCCGCGGCGCCAACGGCGGCTATCGCCTGGCGCGCCCGGCCGAGGAGATCGGCCTGATCGAAATCGTCGAGGCCATGGAGGGTCCGCTCGGCATGACCGAGTGCAGCGTCCACGCCGGCAACTGCGGCATCGAGCAGCAGTGCGGCGTGCGCGCCAACTGGCGCCGCATCAACGACGTCGTGGTCGAAGCCCTGCGCAGCGTGACCCTGGCGCAGATGCTGGCGCCGCCCGCGCCGCCGCCCGAACCCGAAACCAGGCGCATCGCACTGCACCTGGCCAACGCATAGACAGTAGGCAGCCCCATGGCCACCGACATCATCGAAAAGACCGCCCCCATCGCAGCGCCCGCCACCGACCTCGCCGACCGCCCGCTCCAGAACGAGGCGATCCACGAGCAGCTCGGCCGCCGCTATGAGGCCGGCTTCGTCACCGACATCGAATCCGACAGCCTGCCGCCCGGGCTGAGCGAAGACATCATCCGTGCGCTTTCGGCCAAGAAGGAAGAGCCACAGTGGATGCTGGACTGGCGCTTGGCCGCGTACCGGCATTGGCTGACCATGCCGATGCCGCACTGGGCCAAGCTCAACATCGCCCCGATCGACTTCCAGAGCGTCAGCTACTACTCCGCGCCCAAGGCCAAGTACGCCTCGCTGGACGAAGTGCCGCAGGAACTGATCGATACCTACGACAAGCTCGGCGTGCCGCTGCACGAACGCGCCAAGCTCGCCGGCGTCGCGGTCGACGCGGTGTTCGATTCGGTCTCGGTCGGCACCACTTTCCGCAAGGAACTGGCCGAGAAGGGCGTGATCTTCTGCTCGATGTCCGAGGCGATCCGCGAGCATCCCGAATTGGTGCAGAAGTATCTCGGCAGCGTCGTGCCGACCCACGACAACTACTTCGCCGCGCTCAATTCGGCGGTGTTCTCCGACGGCAGCTTCGTGTTCATCCCCAAGGGCGTGCGCTGCCCGATGGAGCTGAGCACCTACTTCCGCATCAACGCCCTCAACACCGGCCAGTTCGAACGCACCCTGATCGTGGCCGAGGACAAGAGCTACGTCAGCTACCTCGAAGGCTGCACCGCGCCGATGCGCGACGAGAACCAGTTGCACGCCGCGGTGGTCGAACTGGTCGCGCTGGAAGACGCCGAGATCAAGTACTCGACCGTGCAGAACTGGTACCCCGGCGACGAGAACGGCGTCGGCGGCATCTACAACTTCGTCACCAAGCGCGGCGAATGCCGCGGCGCGCGCAGCAAGATCAGCTGGACCCAGGTCGAAACCGGTTCGGCGATCACCTGGAAGTATCCGTCCTGCGTGCTGATCGGCGACGACTCCAGCGGCGAGTTCTATTCGGTGGCCCTGACCCACCACCGCCAGCAGGCCGACACCGGCACCAAGATGATCCACGTCGGCAAGCGCACCAAGTCCAAGATCGTCAGCAAGGGCATCAGCGCCGGCCGCGGCCAGAACACCTACCGCGGCCTGGTCAAGGTCGAGCGCAGCGCCGAAGGCGCGCGCAACCACACCCAATGCGACAGCCTGCTGATCGGCAAGAAGTGCGGCGCCCACACCTTCCCCTACATCGAAGTCCGCCACCCCAACGCCACCGTCGAGCACGAGGCCACCACCTCCAAGATCAGCGACGACCAGCTGTTCTATTGCCGCAGCCGCGGCATCGGCCAGGAAGACGCCGTGTCGATGATCGTCGACGGCTTCTGCAAGTCGGTGTTCAAGGAACTGCCGATGGAGTTCGCGGTCGAGGCTAAGAAGTTGCTGGAAGTCAGCCTGGAAGGTTCGGTCGGCTGATATCTGCTTTTCCTTCTCCCCTCGGGAGAAGGTGCCCGAAGGGCGGATGAGGGTCCGGCGCGAGTACGCGGCAGTGCGCTCGCGCCGGACCCTCACCCCAACCCCTCTCCCGCCGGGAGAGGGGCTTTCAAGACACTGGAATACGTATGCTCAAGATCGAAAACCTCCACGTCCGAGTCGCCGGCAAGGACATCCTCAAGGGCCTCTCGCTGGAACTGCAGCCGGGCCAGGTGCACGCGGTCATGGGGCCCAACGGCGCCGGCAAGTCGACCCTGGGCAACGTCATCGCCGGGCGCGAGGGCTACGAGGTGGTCGAGGGCTCGGTGACGTTCCAGGGCCGCGACCTGCTCGCGCTGGAGCCGGAGGAGCGCGCCGCCGAAGGCGTGTTCCTGGCCTTCCAGTACCCGGTCGAGATCGCCGGCGTCAACAACACCTACTTCCTGCGCGCCGCGCTCAACGCCCAGCGCAAGGCGCGCGGCCAGGCCGAACTGGACTCGATGCAGTTCCTGAAGCTCGTGCGCGAGAAGCTGGCGGTGCTGCACCTGAAGGACGAACTGCTCAACCGCGGCGTCAACGAAGGCTTCAGCGGCGGCGAGAAGAAGCGCAACGAGATCTTCCAGATGGCAGTGCTGGAGCCCAAGCTGGCGATCCTCGACGAGACCGATTCCGGCCTGGACATCGACGCGCTCAAGAACGTCGCCGAGGGCGTCAACGCCCTGCGTGCGCCCGACCGCGCCTTCCTGGTGATCACCCACTACCAGCGCCTGTTGGACTACATCAAGCCCGACGTGGTGCACGTGCTCGCCGACGGCCGCATCGTCGAGAGCGGCGGGCCGGAGCTGGCGCTGGAGCTGGAAGCGCACGGCTACGCCTGGCTCAAGGACCGCATCGCGCCGACCGCGGTGGCCTGACATGAGCGCCCTGCTCGATTCCTTCTCCGAAGCGCTGAGCCCGCTGCTGCAACGCCAGCGCCTGCACGGCCCTGCGCGCGTCGCAGCCATGGAAAGCGCGCTCCAGGCCGGCTTGCCGCATGCGCGCAGCGAAGCCTGGAAGTACACTCCGCTGCGTAATCTGGAGCGTCGCAGCTACGCCCAGCCGCAGGCCGGCGCCCTCGATGCCGCGCTGCTGGCGACGATCCCGGCGCCGCGACTGGTGTTCAACAACGGCCGCTACGACGCCGCGCATTCCGATCTCGGCGGCCTCCCCGCCGGAGTCTCGCTGCGGCCGCTGTCGCAGCTGTTGGCCGGCGACGATGCGCGCGCGTCCAACTTCCTGGAGCGTCGCTTCGATCGTTCCGAAGAAATCTTCGCCCGGATCAACGCCGCCCTCGCCGACGACGGCGCGGTGCTGCGGGTCGAGGCCGGCGTGCAGGCCGGCACCGTGCACCTGGTCTTCTTCGGCGCGCCGGTCGCGGGCGACATCGCCTGGCACCTGCGCAATCTGATCGAACTGCAGGAGGGCGCGGCCCTGACCCTGATCGAGCATACGCTCGGCGCCGGCAGCCACAGCCATCTCGGCAACAGCCTCAGCCACGTGCACCTGGCGACGCGCGCGACGCTCTCGCACGCACGCGTGCAGGACGAGGCCGCGACCGCCGTCGCGATCGCACGCACCGACGCGGTGCTGTCGCGCGAATCGGTCTACCGCCGCCTCGACCTGGAACTGGGCGCCGCGCTGTCGCGGCACGAGCTCAACGTCGCCCTGCATGGCGAAGGCGCACAGCTGCATGCCAACGGCGTGTTGCTGGCGACCGGCAAGCGCCACCTCGACACCCGCCTGGGCATCGACCACGTCGGCCGCGACAGCCGCTGCGACCTGGTCTGGCGCGGCATGGCCGCCGGCCGTTCGCGCGCCGCGTTCCACGGCGGCATCCTGATCCGCGAAGGCGCCGACGGCACCGCCGCGATGCTGTCGAACAAGAATCTGCTGTTGTCCGAAGGCGCGGAGATCGACACCCAGCCGGTACTGGAGATCCATGCCGACGAGGTCCAGGCCGCGCACGGCGCCACCGTCGGCCAACTCGACGGCAACGCCCTGTTCTACCTGCGCTCGCGCGGCCTGCCCGCCGAGCAGGCGCGTGCGCTGCTGACCGCCGCGTTCTGCCGCGAAACCCTGTCCGTATTCGAAGACCCGCAATTGCGCGCGACCCTGGAAGCGCGCCTCGACGCCGCACTGACGGCGCTGGAAGAGGTCGCAAGCGCATGAACGCTCCCGCCGCGACGATCGACTGGGCCGCGGTCCGCGCCGACTTCCCGCTACTGACCCGCGAAGTCCACGGCAAGCCGCTGGTGTATCTGGATTCGGCCAACACCGGACAGAAGCCCGAGGCCGTGATCGCCGCGGTCGACGATTTCTACCGCCGCCACAACGCCAACGTCAGCCGCGCGGTGCACGCGTTGGGCACCGAAGCCACCGAGGCCTACGAGGGCGCGCGCAGCAAGCTCGCCAAGTTCCTCAACGTGCGCGCCGACGAGCTGGTGCTGTGCAGCGGCACCACCTTCGCGCTGAACCTGGTCGCCTACTCCTGGGCGCTACCGCGGCTGCAGCCCGGCGACGCGATCGTGCTCACGCGCATGGAGCACCACGCCAACATCGTGCCCTGGCAGTTGGTCGCCCAGCGCACCGGCGCCACCATCAAGGTCGCGGAGATCGACGAGCTTGGCCAGCTCGACCTGGCGCAGCTGTATTCGCTGCTGACCCCGGAAGTGAAGCTGCTCGCCCTGACCCACGTCTCCAACGTGCTGGGCACGGTCAATCCGGTGCGCGAGATCTGCCGCGAGGCGCGCAAGCGCGGCATCGTCAGCGTGGTCGACGGCTCGCAGGCCGCGCCGCATCGTCCGCTCGACATCGCCGCGATCGGCTGCGACTTCTACGCCATCACCGGCCACAAGATGAGCGGCCCGACCGGCACCGGCGCGCTGTGGGCGCGTCGCGAACACCTGGCCGAGATGCCGCCCTTCCTCGGCGGCGGCGAGATGATCAAGGAAGTGCGCTTCGAAGGCACCGTGTTCAATGACGCCCCGCACAAGTTCGAAGCCGGAACCCCCAACATCGCCGGTTTCATCGGCCTGGGCGCGGCGGTCGACTACCTGTCGGCGCTGGGCATGCACCACATCGAAGCGCGAGAACAGGCTCTGCTCGACCACGCCACCCGCGCGCTGTCGCAGGTGCCCGGCCTGCGCATCTTCGGCCAGGCTCCGGACAAGGCCGCGGTGATCAGCTTCCTGGTCGAGGGTGCGCACGCGCACGATCTGGCGACCCTGCTCGACCTGGAAGGCGTCGCGATCCGATCCGGCCATCATTGCGCGCATCCGCTGATGCATCATTTCGGCGTGCCCGCGACCTGCCGCGCCTCGCTGGCGTACTACAACACTTTCGACGAGGTCGATGCCTTCGTCGCCGCCTTGAACAAAGTCCGCAAACTGCTCGCATGAACGACACGACCCTGAGTTTCCGTCCCGCCACCCACGCCGACACCGACGCCCTGGTCGCGCTGGTCGAGTCCGCCTATCGCGGCGACAGCAGCCGCGCCGGCTGGACCACCGAAGCCGACTACCTCGACGGCCGCCGCACCGGCGCCGACGACATCGCCGAGTGCATCGATCGCCCGCAGAGTGTGCTGCTGATCGCCGAGCGCCCCGGAGCCGACGGCGGTGCGCCGGAACTGCTGGCCTGCGCGCATGTCGCGATCGAGGACGGCGCCGGCTACTTCGGCATGTTCTCGGTGCGCCCGAACCTGCAGGGCGGCGGCATCGGCAAGATCGTCATCAACGAGGCCGAACGCATCGCGCGCGAGGACTGGAAGCTGCCGGCGATGCGCATGACCGTGATCGATATCCGCAGCGAACTGATCGCCTACTACGAGCGCCGCGGCTACCGCCGCACCGGCCAGATCAAGCCGTTCCCGTACGGCGATACGCGCTTCGGCCTGCCCAGGCGCGACGATCTGCGTTTCGAGGTTCTGGAAAAAACGTTCTAAGAGTCGGGAATCGGGATTCGCCAAGCGAGTCCGCCGCCGATCCCGAATCCCCAATCCCGGATTTTCGAGAGCACGCCATGGGCGACTGGGTTTTCGTTTGCGCCACCTCGCAGCTGCTGCCGGGCGAGTCCACCGTGGCCTGGGACGGCGACACGCCGATCCTGGTCTGCAACTACGACGGCGACTACTACGCGCTCGAAGACAAGTGCTCGCACGAGGACTTCGAACTCTCGGCCGGCAACTACGACGGCGAGGAAGCCACGGTCGAATGCGTGCTGCACGGAGCCAAGTTCGACATCCGCGACGGCCGCCCGCTATGCGCACCGGCCTACAGCCCGGTGACCAAGTTCCCGGTCAAGGTCGAGAACGACGGGATCTGGACCCGCGACGACCGCGTCTGATGCGGTCCTCGGACCCCGGCACCGTCTCCCGATTCACTGCTGCCCGCTCGCGCGCTGGCCTCGCTTAGTGCATGCGCGAGGCGCGCGACGGCGCGCATCCCGGCCGGCCATGAATTCGCGCAACGTCGAGTTTCATCAACGGCCGCTCGCCTAAGGCCTTCGTTGCCACAGCTCTCCGACGGCTTGGCAGGGCACCGCCTTATGCATCCCCAGGCCGGATCGCGGCTCCAGGAGCCACTCCACTCAGCCTGCCGCGATACGCCCGTTCACTTTTCGTTGCAAATGCGAATCGATCTCATTAATATTCCCGGTTGACGCGGCCCAGGCCGCCGCACCCCTCGGTTCACGGAAATCCCCCATGTCGACCACGAAGTTCGTCGTGTCGCCGCTCGCCGGCGCACTTGCTCTCGCTCTCAGCCTTCCCGCCACTGCGGCACCGGCGCCCGACCCCCAGGCCAAAGACCTCGACGGCGTCGAAGTCCACGGCGTGAAGGTCCAGAAGGCCAGCTCGGGCAAGTACACCGCGCCGCTGCGCGACACGCCGCAAACGATCACCGTGATCGACCGCAGCACCATCGACGGCCAGAACCTGCTGTCGCTGCAGGACATCCTCGCGACCCTGCCCGGCATCACCTTCGGCGCGGGCGAAGGCGGCGGCGGCTTCGGCGACAAGATCAACCTGCGCGGCTTCGACGCCAGCAACGACATCACCGTCGACGGCGTGCGCGACAGCGGTCTGTACAGCCGCACCGATCCGTTCAACCTGGAAACGGTGGAAGTGATCAACGGCGCCAACTCGGTGTACTCGGGCGCGGGTTCGGTCGCCGGCACCATCAACCTGGTCAGCAAGTCGGCCGGCTCGACCGAATTCAACCGCGCCAGCATCGCCGCCGGCACCGACAGCTACGGCCGCGTCACGGCCGACAGCAACTTCCTGATCGGCGAAAGCAGCGCGTTCCGCATCAACGTGATGGCGCACCAGAACGACATCCCGGGCCGCGACGTCGAGCGCAACGAGCGCTGGGGCATCGCGCCCTCGCTGAGCTTCGGCCTGGGCAGCAACACCACCTGGACCCTGAACTACGTCCATCAGGAAGACGACAACATCCCCGAGTACGGCGTGCCCTTCTACAACGGCGCTCCGCTGCCGGGCGTGGATCCGTCGACCTACTACGGCTACAAGAACATCGACCGGCAGGAAATCGAGTACGACTCGCTGACCTCGATCCTGGAGCACAACTTCAGCGATAGCCTGAAGGTGCGCAACTTGACGCGCTGGCAGCAGGTCGACCAGTTCTCGCTGGTGGATGCGCCGCAGGGCACCTGGTGCCTGCCCAACAACCTGACCCCGACCGGCACCTCGTGCACCTCCACGTCCGGCGGCGTCACCCTGGTCACGCCGCCGGGCACGTTCCGCCCCGGTTGGACCGGCGGTCCGCGCGGCTACGGCCGCGATACCCGCAACACCACGCTCTACACCCAGACCGACCTGACCACCGAGTTCAACACCGGTCCGGTCCAGCACACCCTGGTCGCAGGCTTCTCGCTGATGCACGAGAACTTCGACCTCGACACCACCAACGATTTCCGCAACCCCGACGGCAGCAACGTGGTCCTGACCACCGGTCTGCCGCCGATGAACATCTACGACCCGGACAACGTTTACCGCGGTCCGATCAATCGGACTCTGGTCGGCCGCACCGACGGCGAGCTCGACAACCAGGCCGTCTACGTCTTCGACACCATCAAGTTCAGCGAGCAGTGGCTGCTGAGCCTGGGCGCGCGCTACGAGCACAACGAAGGCAGCACCACTACCGCGATCGTGACCACGGCGCCGTCCGCGGCCGGCCCGATCGGCACCGTCACCGGCTACACCCCGATCGCCGAGAACAAGGACGACCTGTTCTCCTACCGCGCCGGCCTGGTCTACAAGCCGGTCGAGAACGTCAGCGTGTATGCCGCCTACGGCAACTCCAAGACGCCGTCCAAGGCCTCGGTCAACGGTTCCTGCACCCTGACCAGCACCACCGGCACCGCCAACTGCACGGTCGATCCGGAAACCGCGGTCAACTACGAAATCGGCGCCAAGTGGGACCTGTTCGACGGTCGTCTGGCCCTGACCGGCTCGGTGTTCCGTAACGATCGCGAGAACTACAAGGTCTCCGATCCGGGCAACCCGAGCAATCCGACCGGCGCGCAGCAGCTCGACGGCCGCGCGCGCGTCGACGGCGCGATGCTCGGCGTGTCCGGCCTGATCACCGACCATTGGGCGGTCTACGCCAACTACGCCTACCTGGACAGCGAAGTGCTGCAGGGCGTGTCCGACCGCCAGGCCGGCCTGGGCCTGGACTACGCCAAGGGCGACCGCCTGCTGAACGTGCCGGAGCATTCCTTCAGCCTGTGGACCACCTACGACCTGTCGCCGAAATGGCAGATCGGCTACGGCGCGACCTACCAGGGCAAGATCTGGCTGACCCAGCACAGCGCGACCAACCTCAACGGCGCCCTGGTCACGGCCGACAGCTACTGGACCCACCGCGCGATGGTCAACTACAAGATCAACCGCAACGCCGCCCTGCAGCTCAACGTCAGCAACCTGGCCGACGAGGAGTACTACACCCGCATCCGCAACAACGGCTGGGCGACGCCGGGCGAAGCGCGCCAGGTGGTATTGAGCGCCAACTTCACGTTCTAATCCGGACTTCCATCGTCCGCGCGCGCCGCCCGGGACCTCCCGGGCGGCCGCATTGAGGAAAACCATGCTGCTGCACGTGCCCAAAGTCCTCAGCGTCGAACAGGTCGCGCATTGCCGCGAACGGCTGGCGCAGGCCGGTTGGGCCGACGGCCGGATCACCGCTGGCTACCAGTCGGCCAAGGCCAAGGACAACGCGCAGCTGCCAGAGAACGATCCGGTCGCGCGCGAGCTCGGCGCGATCATCCTCGACGCCCTGGCCAAGAACCCGACCTTCTTCTCGGCGGCCCTGCCGCAGCGCGTGTTCCCGCCGCTGTTCAACCGCTACGAAGGCGGCCAGGCGTTCGGCTTCCACGTCGACAACGCGATCCGCTACGACCGCAGCCGCGGCGGCATGGACACGGTGCGCACCGATCTGTCGGCGACCTTGTTCCTGAGCGCGCCGGAGGATTACGACGGCGGCGAGTTGGTCATCGAGGACACCTACGGCAGCCACAGCATCAAGCTGCCCGCCGGCGATCTGGTGCTGTACCCCGGCACCAGCCTGCACAAAGTCACCCCGGTCACGCGCGGCGCGCGCCTGGCTTCGTTCTTCTGGATCCAGAGCCTGCTGCGCGAGGACGCGCAACGCCGGCTGATGTTCGAGCTCGACGTTTCGATCCGGCGCCTGACCGCGGACGTGCCCGAGCACCCCGCGCTGGTGCAGCTGACCGGCGTCTACCACAACCTGCTGCGGCGCTGGAGCGAGCCTTGAACGCGAGCGACGCCGCACGCGCGCGCGAACCCGCGACCCAGGCCGGCGATCCGAACCGGCGCGCGTACTGGCTCAAAACCCTGCACCGCTGGCATTGGATCAGCGCAGCGTTGAGCCTGTTCGCGCTGCTGGTATTCGCCGCCACCGGCATCACCCTCAACCACGCCGCGCAGATCGAAGCCGAGCCGCAGGTGGTCACGGTCAAGGACACCCTGCCCGCGAGCGCTTTGCGCGGCCTGCAGGGCGAGCGTGCGACGGATGCGCCGCTGCCGGCCGGTGCGCGCGACTGGCTCAAGGCACAGCTGGGCGTGAACACCGAAGGCCGCAGCGTGGAGTGGTCGGATGGCGAGGTCTACGTCTCGCTGCCGCGTCCGGGCGGCGACGCCTGGCTCAGCATCGACCGCGAGAGCGGCGCCATCGAATACGAAGTCACCCGCCGCGGCTGGATCGCCTGGTTGAACGACCTGCACAAGGGCCGCAACACCGGCGCGGTCTGGCGCTGGTTCATCGACCTGTTCGCGGTCGCCTGCCTGTTGTTCGCGTTGACCGGCCTGTGGCTGTTGCAGTTGCACGCGCGCCAGCGCGGCAAGACCTGGCCGCTGGTCGCGGCGGGGCTGGCGCTGCCGGCGCTGCTGATCGTCCTTTTCATGCATTGACCCTTTGGAGCCTGCGATGAAGTTGTTGCCCCGTACCGCACTGATCGTCGCCCTGGCGATGCCGGTGGCGGCGATCGCCGCCGACCTCGACCTCAGCATCGAGATCCCGCGCCTGAAAGTCGCCGAGTACCACCGCCCCTACGTCGCCGCCTGGATCGAGCACCCCGACAACAGCGTCGCCGCCAACCTCGCGGTCTGGTACGACGTCGACATGAAGAACGGCGAAGGCACCAAGTGGCTGAAGGACATCCGCCAGTGGTGGCGACGCAGCGGCCGCACCTTGAAGATGCCGGTCGACGGCGTCAGCGGCGCGACCCGCGCGGTCGGCCAGCACACGTTGAACCTCAAGGGCGGCAGCAAGCCGCTGGCCGGCCTGGCGCCTGGTCAGTACACCCTGGTGGTCGAGGCCGCGCGCGAAGTCGGTGGCCGCGAGCTGCTCAGCATCCCGTTCCAGTGGCCGGCCAAGGGCGGCGCACAGACTTTGTCGGCGCAAGGCAAGACCGAGCTGGGCGCGGTGCGCCTGGCGGTGAAACCCTGATCCGCGGCGAGGCCGTGCGCGTCCGCGCCGCCTCGCGCCTGTTTCGCTTACGACGAACTCTCACCCCTTTCAGGAGCAGCGCCCATGAAGATCAAACTCGCCGCCGTCGCGCTCGCCGCGCTCGGCTTCGCCACCTCCGCGCAGGCGCACAAGGCCTGGCTGCAGCCGTCGCAGACCGTGTTCTCCGACAAGGGCGCCTGGCTCACGGTCGACGCGGCCGTGTCCAACGACCTGTTCTACTTCAATCACGTGCCGCTGCCGCTGGAACGCCTGCGCATCACCGCGCCGGACGGCAGCGCGGCGCAGGCGCAGAACGCGTCCACCGGCAAACTGCGCAGCGTGTTCGACGTCGAGCTGGCGCAGGAAGGCACCTACAAGATCGCGATGGTCAACGAAGGCATGTTCGCCAGCTACAAGCTCGGCGGCGAAGCCAAGCGCTGGCGCGGCAAGGCCGAGGACTTCAAGGCCGGCATTCCGGTCGGCGCCACCGAGGTCAGCGCTTCGGAGAGTCTGGGCCGAGTCGAAACCTTCGCCACCGTCGGCTCGCCGACCACCACCGTGTTCAAGACCAGCGGCAAAGGCATCGAGCTGGTCCCGGTCACTCACCCGAACGATCTGTTCGCGGGCGAGAAGGCGACGTTCCAGTTGCTGGTCGACGGCAAGCCGGCCGCGGGCCTGAAGATCGAAGTGGTGCCGGGCGCGACCCGCTACCGCGATCAGCAGAACGATATCCAGTTGATCAGCGGCGCCGACGGCAAGTTCGAACTGACCTGGCCGCAGGCCGGCATGTACTGGCTGGAAACCGCCAGCGAAGACGCCAAGACCACGCTGCCGGACGCCAAGCAGCGGCGCCTGAGCTACGTCGCCGTATTAGAAGTGCTGGCGCAGTAAGCCGCGGCACGCCGTGCAACCGCCCACCATCCGCATGACTTGGAGCGGCACGAGCTGGGGCGCTGCGCCTCAGCCTGCCGCACCCCAGGCGGCCACGGCCACACCCGGCCTGCATGCGTTGGCCGGGCGCAGCATGGGCACGCAGTGGTCGGTGAAGCTGGTCGCTGACGCGACCGCGCTGCCGGAACTGGAGCGCGGCATCCAGGCGCGACTGGACGAAGTCGTCGCCCAGATGAGCACCTGGGAAGCCGACTCCGAGCTCAGCCGCTACAACCGCGCCGAGGCCGGCACGGTGCAGGCGCTGTCCGACGGCTTCTACGCGGTGCTGGACGCGGCGCTGAAACTCGCCGCCGACAGCGGCGGCGCCTACGACCCCACGATCGGGCCGCTGGTCAATCTGTGGGGCTTCGGCCCCGATGGCGCGCGCGATGCGGCGCCGTCGGACGAAGCTATCGCGCAGGCGCAGTCGCGCGTGGGCTGGCAACGGGTGGGTTTCGATCCGCTCGCGCGCACCGCGACTCAGACCGGCGGCACCTATCTGGATTTTTCCTCGATCGCCAAGGGTTACGGTGTGGACCGCGTGGCCGAGTGGCTGGGCGAACGCGGCGTCGCGGCGTTCCTGGTCGAAGTCGGCGGCGAACTTTACGGACGCGGCCGCAAACCCGACGGCAGCGCCTGGCGGATCGCGGTCGAACGTCCCACGGGCGACGCGAGCGACGACGACGGCGCCGCGGTGCTGGCGCTGGACGGTTACGCGATCGCGACCTCGGGCGACTACCGGCGTTACTTCGATCACGACGGCCGGCGCTATTCGCACACCGTCGATCCGCGCAACGGTCGCCCGGTGACGCATGCGCTGGCCTCGGTCAGCGTGTTGCACTCGCAATGCATGCAGGCCGACGGACTGGCCACCGTGCTGGCCGTGCTCGGGCCACAGGCCGGCATGGCCTACGCCAACCGCCGCCAGCTCGCGGCGATGTTCGTGTTGCACGACGGCGACGGTTTCCTGACCCGGATGACGCCGGCCTTCATTGCGCGCCAGCGCGCGGCCTGAGCACACAAGCACCGTCGCAGATGCAAGTATCCGAATCCTCCTCCGTTATGCGGCGCATCGACGCCGGCACCGTCGGCAATGCATTGGTGCTGCTCGCGCTGATCGCGCTCGCCTACCTGCTGCTGCAGTGGCAGGCCGAACCGGTGCGCTGGCTCGCGCCGGGCCGCAACCGTCTGCTGTGGGCGGTGGGACTGGCGGCGGCCTATGCCGGTTTCGTCGGCGGCATCGCCTGGGTGCGCGCACGCCGCAGACGCGCGCAGGCGCTGCCGCGCGCGGCCGCCGATGGCGCCAACGAATGGCTGGTCGCGTTCGCCAGCCAGACCGGTCATGCCGAATTCCTGGCGCGCCGCAGCTGGCAGACCCTGGCAGACAGCGGCGTCCGCGCCGACATCCTGATGCTGGGCGGACTGGACGCAGCCGCGCTCGCGCGCTATCGCCGGATCCTGTTCGTGGTCAGCACCACCGGCGAGGGCGACGCGCCTGACTCGACGGCGCGTTTCGTACGCGTAACGATGGGCGCCTCGGCCGCTCTGTCCGGCCTGCGCTACGGCGTGCTGGCACTGGGCGACCGCCAGTACGAACAGTTCTGCAGCTTCGGCCACCGCCTCGATCTTTGGCTGCGCCACGCCGGCGCCGAACCGATGTTCGACCTGGTCGAAGTCGACGACGGCGACGCCGGCGCGCTGCGCCATTGGCAGCATCACCTGGGCCTGCTCGCCGGGCATACCGAACTGCCCGACTGGAGCGCACCCTCGTACCGGCCGTGGCGGCTGAGCGAGCGCTTGCATCTCAACGCGGGGAGCGTCGGCGGTCCCGCGTTCCATGTCGCGCTCGAACCCGAAGACGCGGCCGATCTGCAGTGGCAGGCCGGCGACATCGCCGAGATCGGCCCACGCAACGGCGAGGCGGACGTGGCCGCGTGGTTGCTCGCGGCGAACCAGGACGGCGCGGCCGCGATCGGCATCGGCAACGAAACCGACACGCTCGCCGCGCTGCTGCGGCGCTCGCGCCTGCCCGATCCGGCGACGATGCGCGCGCTGGCGGCGCAGGCCATCGCCGAGTCGCTGCAGCCGTTGCCGCATCGCGAATACTCGATCGCCTCGCTGCCGGCCGACGGCACTCTGCAATTGCTGGTGCGACAAATGCACCAACCCGACGGGCGCCTGGGCAGCGGCAGCGGCTGGCTGACCGCGCACGCCGGCGACGGCGAACGCATCGACCTGCGCATCCGCCGCAACCCGTCCTTCCATGCTCCCACCGACGCGCGGCCGATGATCCTGATCGGCAACGGCACTGGCATCGCCGGCCTGCGCGCCCTGCTCAAGACCCGCGTCGCCGTCGGCCATACGCGCAACTGGCTGCTGTTCGGCGAGCGCAGCGCGGCCCACGATTTCCACTACCGCGACGAACTCGAGAGCTGGCTGCGCGACGGCCTCATCGAGCGCATCGACCTGGCGTTCTCGCGCGACGGCGCCGAGCGCGTGTACGTGCAGCAGCGCCTGCGCGAGCAGAGCGCGCGCCTGCGCGAATGGCTGGACGCCGGCGCAGCGGTCTACGTCTGCGGCAGCCTGGAAGGCATGGCGCCAGGGGTCGATGCGGTGCTGCGCGAAACGGTGGGCCTGGAAACGCTGGAAGCGATGGCGCTGGACGGGCGTTACCGGCGCGACGTGTACTGAGCGAGCGCGCTGCGCAAGCTGCGGGATCGCCCCTCACCCCAACCCGCGCCCGGCCCGACCGCGACGGTCGGACGTTCGAAGCAGCGAGCCCATGGCTCGCAAACGCTGTCCCTCACCCCGCAAGCGGGAGAGAGGCTTAAGCAATCTCGCCGTTCCGTCTCTGCAACCCACTGACAGCGTTCGTCTCCTGGCATGAGGACGCGGGTGATTCCCTTCTCGGGTGACCTCCCTTCCAGCTTGCGGCGCCCGAAGGGTGTCCAAGGTGAGAAGGTGCCCGAAGGGCGGACGAGGGCGACATGATTCGGGTGAGCCTGCACGTATGCGGCGCGCCCTCAACGCTCCCCCTCCAGCCTTGCACACCCTTCGGGCGCCGCAAGCGAGAGAGAGGCTCAAGCGGGAGATGGATTCAAGCCGGAGAGAGGCCCGACCTGTTCGGCGGCCGGAGCCACCCGCACCAGCAACACCTCGCCACCGCCTTCCAGCACCGCGCGCAAGCGTTCACCGCCCGCGGCCAGCACCGCGGTGTCGCCGGCCGCCAGCGGCGGCAGGCCGGTGTCGTCGGCGAAGCGAGCCTGGCCGGCCATCAGGTGCACGGCCCAGGTCTGGCCGGGTTCGGCGAAGATCACCATCGGCCCGACCAGGGGCCGGTGCCAGAGCTGCGCCTGCACGCGTTCGCGCCGCCACATCAGGTTGAAGTCGTGGGTGGTGCCGTCGACCAGTTCGCCGTGCACGCTGCGTTCGCCGGCGAAGCGCAGCTTATCGTGCGGCGGATGCAGCTCGTGCAGTTCGCCGTCGTCGAAGCGCAGGCGCAGGCCGTTGCCGCTGAGCAGCACCAGTTCGCGCTCGATGCCGGGAAACGCGGAGAACGCGGCATCCTGCTCGATCTCGGCGATCGATAGCCGCCAGTCCCAGTCGTCGCCGTCCACGGGCCGCGCGGCGGCGTCCAGGCGCAGGATCTCGCGGGTCCAGCCGAGCTGGTTGCGCCAGCGCTCGCGCCGGTACTCGTTGGCGGGGATCACCCAGGAACGGCTGCCGCCGTCCGCTTCGTTGCTCTGTGCCATGGGGCTTCGTCTGCCGGGATGAGGCAGAGTCTAACCAGCGACGGCGGCGTGCAGCAGGTAGGAGTGCGGTCCCGGCGGGGCGGGCCTCGTCCATGCCCCAAAAAAGCGCCGCCGCCCGCGGATCCTTCCGCGGACGGGCGGCTCACATCCTTGTCCAGGGCTCTCCCCCTGCATTCGTCGGGCATCCGTGCCCGTGCGTTGCCGGTCCGCGCATCCTTGCGGGGCCGACGGTCTGTCAGCGGCGGCTGGCCGCGCGCTGGGCGTTGCCGCCACCGGCGGCGGGCGCGGCCGGCTTGGGAGCGGGGGCGGCGCCCCCGACCACGATGCGGTCGCGGTTCTTCTCGACGGTCTTCAGGCCGATGCCCTGGACCTCGGCCAGCTGTTCCGGGCTGCGGAAGGCGCCGTTGGCCTTGCGGTAGGCGACGATGGCCTCGGCCTTGGACGCGCCGACGTTCAGCAGGACGCGGTCCAGGGTGGCGGCGTCGGCACTATTGATATTGACCTGCTCGGCGGCATGGGCGCTGCCGGCGAGCAGCAACGACAGGACCAGCGAGCGGGCGGCGATTGCGAAAGATTTCATAGTGTTCAGCTCCTTGAGGTGGGATTCCGTTCCGGTGCCGGCGGGGCTTTCCGTAGGTGTCCGCCGGTGGAAACAGTCTCCGCAACTCGACGGGGCCAGCGTATCGCCGCACCGGCCGCGAAAAAGCCAGGGAAAGCCGCACCGCAGGGTAGGAAAAGTCCTACACGGCGCGGAGGCGTAAACTTGCCGGTCTAATCCCCAGCTCGAGGCTCTTCCATGGACGCCAGCAAGGTCGACCGCTACGTCAGCGAAAAATGGGACGACGAAATCGTCCCGCAACTGGTTGAATACATTCGTATTCCCAACAAATCGCCGATGTTCGATGCGGACTGGGTCAAGCACGGCTACATGGACGACGCGGTCAAGCTGATGGAGTCCTGGGCGCGCGCCCAGACCATCCCGGGCATGCAGATCGAGGTGGTGCGCCTGGAAGGCCGCACGCCGCTGATCTTCATCGATATCCCGGCCTCCCACGGGGGCAGCAACGAGGATTGCGTGCTGCTGTACGGCCACCTCGACAAGCAGCCGGAAATGACCGGCTGGGACGCCGACCTCGGCCCCTGGACCCCGGTCATCAAGGGCGACCGCCTGTACGGCCGCGGCGGCGCCGACGACGGCTATGCGATCTTCGGTTCGCTGGCCGCGATCATGGCGTTGCAGGAACAGCAGCTGCCGCACGCGCGCTGCGTGGTCCTGATCGAAGCCTGCGAGGAGTCCGGCAGCTACGACCTGCCGGCCTACGTCGATCACCTCGCCGACCGCATCGGCAAGCCCTCGCTGGTGGTGTGCCTGGATTCGGGCTGCGGCAACTACGAGCAGCTGTGGTGCACGACCTCGCTGCGCGGCCTGGCCGGCGGCAACTTCACGGTCAAGGTGCTCAGCGAAGGCGTGCACTCCGGCGACGCGTCCGGCATCGTGCCGTCGAGCTTCCGCCTGCTGCGCCAGCTGCTGTCGCGCCTGGAAGACGAGACCAGCGGCAAGATCCTGGTCGAAGGCCTGTACGTGGACGTGCCCGAGGAACGCCTGGAGCAGGCGCGCCAGGCCGCCAAGGTGCTGGGCAACGCGGTCTACGACAAGTTCCCGTTCCTGCCCGGCATGAAGCCGATGGCCAGCGATCTGTCGGAGCTGGTGCTCAACCGCACCTGGCGCCCGGCGCTGTCGGTGACCGGCGTGGACGGCATGCCGCCGCTGTCGTCGGCCGGCAACGTGCTGCGTCCGCACACCTCGGTCAAGCTCAGCCTGCGCCTGCCGCCGACCCTGGACGGCAAGCGCGCCGGCGAGCTGCTCAAGGAAGTGCTGGAACGCGACCCGCCCTACGGCGCGCAGGTGACGATGGAGCTGGAGAAGGCCTCGAGCGGCTGGAACGCGCCGGCGCAATCGGGCTGGCTGACGCGCGCCATCGACGCCTCCAGCCGCGAGTTCTTCGGCCAGCCGGCGATGTACATGGGCGAAGGCGGCACGATTCCGTTCATGGGCATGCTCGGTGAGAAGTTCCCGGGCGCGCAGTTCATGATCACCGGCGTGCTCGGCCCGCATTCCAATGCGCACGGCCCGAACGAGTTTCTGCACATCCCGATGGGCAAGCGCGTGACCGCCTGCGTCGCGCGCGTGGTCGCCGAACACCATGCCGCCGGCCAGCGCGGCGAAACCAGCGGCGTGGCCGCGGTGGCCGGCGGCGAGCAGCACGGCGACCACGGCTGCTGCTGATCGCAACAGCGCCGATCGGGATGCAACCGATCGGAGCGATGCGTCGCGCCGGAGCCGAAAGGTCCGGCGCGGTCGGATGAAGCGGCGCGCAGTGCGCGTCGGCTTGTAGTGGATCGCGGTGCCCTGGGTTCACGGCACTGGGTTCACGGCACCGGATTCGCCGCCGGCGAGTGGCCGGCCACCGCGGAGTTCATCCTTGATTGGCACGCTGATCGTGCCGATTCTGAGCGCACGCCCTCGACGGGCTGCGCCGCGACACCGCGCTCACCATCCTGACTGTTAGGATCGCCGGGCGTCACCACGACCCTGAGGAGGGGAAGGCTATGGGCGGTATCGTTTATACGATCATCATCGGTGCAGTCATTGGTGTGCTGGCTCGTTTCTTCAAACCGGGCGCCGACCCGATGGGTTGGATCCTGACCATCCTGCTCGGCATCGCCGGCGCCTACATCGGTAGCCTGCTCTATGGTGGCGGCGGACTGATCGGCTTCATCGTCTCGATCATCTGCGCAATCGTGTTGCTGTTCCTCTACGAGATCATCCGCAGCAAGACGGCGAAACGCTGACGGCGGTTCGCGCGGCGATACGGGCGCCCCGGCTTCGACCGGGGCGTTCGCGTTTGGGAGATCGGCTTCGTGCTGCTGCGCGGCCCTCAGCCCAACAAACGCTCGATCACCCGCTGCGCCAAGGCCTCCGCATCCTGCTGCACCGTGCTCAGCACCAGCTCCGGCGACTCCGGCACTTCGTAAGCCGAATCGATGCCGGTGAAATTGGGAATCTGCCCGGCACGGGCCTTGGCGTACAGGCCCTTGACGTCGCGTTCCTCGGCCACCGCCAACGGCGTGTCGACGTAGACCTCGACGAACTCGTCCGGGCCGAACAGTTCGCGCGCCATGCGCCGCTCCGCGCGGAACGGCGAGATGAAGCTGACCAGCACGATCAGGCCGGCGTCGGTCATCAACCGCGCGACTTCGGCGACACGGCGGATGTTCTCGACCCGGTCCTCGTCGGTGAAGCCCAGGTCCTTGTTGAGGCCGTGGCGGACGTTGTCGCCGTCGAGGATGTAGGTGTGGTGGCCGAGCGCGTGCAGGCGCTTCTCGACCAGGTTGGCGATGGTCGACTTACCAGAACCCGACAGGCCGGTGAACCACACGCAGCGCGGCGTCTGCGCCTTGCTGCGCGCGCGTGCGGCCTTGTCGACATCGACGTGTTGCCAATGGATGTTGCCGGCGCGGCGCAACGCGAAGTCGAGCGTGCCGGCGGCGACGGTGGCGTTGTCTTCGCGGTCGATCAGAATGAAGCCGCCGAGCGCGCGGTTGTCGGCGTAGGCCTCGAACGCGACCGGCTGGTCGAGGTTGAGGTTGCAGTAGGCGACCTCGTTGAGTTCCAGGTGCTTGGCGGCGAGCTGCGCCTGGGTGTTCACGTCGATCTTGTGCTTGATCTCGGTGACCGTGGCGCTGACCGTGCGCGTGCCGATCTTGAGCCAGTACGGCCGCCCAGGCAGCAACGGGTGCTCGCCCATCCACAGCAGGTGCGCGGCGAACTGGTCGGCGACCTGAGCCGGCGCAGCCGCCGAGGCGATCACGTCGCCGCGGCTGATGTCGAGTTCGTCGTCCAGGGTCAGGGTGACCGCCTGACCAACGCCGGCCACGGCGAGGTCGCCGTCGGCGGCGACGATGCGCGCGACCTTGGAGCGCCGGCCCGAGGGCAGCACGGCGATCTCGTCGCCCGGTCGCACTTCGCCCGCGGCGACGGTGCCGGCGAAGCCGCGGAAGTTCTGGTTCGGCCGGTTGACCCACTGCACCGGCAAGCGGAAACCGATGTCGGCTTCATCGCGGGCGACGTCGACGGTTTCCAGATGCTCGAGCACGCTGATCCCGCGGTACCAAGGCATGGCTTGCGAGCGCTGCAGCAGGTTGTCGCCGCGCAGCGCCGACAGCGGAATCGCGGCGACCTGGGTGATGCCGTGCTGGGCCGCGAGTTCGCGGTACTCGCCGGCGATGGTTTCGAACACTCCCTGGTCGTAGCCGACCAGATCCATCTTGTTGACCGCGAGCAGGACGTGGCGGATACCGAGCAAGGCGGCGATGTAGGTATGGCGCCGGGTCTGGGTCAGCAACCCCTTGCGCGCATCGACCAGGACCACGGCCAGGTCGGCGGTGGAGGCGCCGGTGGCCATGTTGCGGGTGTACTGCTCGTGGCCCGGGCAGTCGGCGACGATGAACTTGCGCCGCTCGGTGCCGAAGTAACGGTAGGCGACATCGATGGTGATGCCCTGCTCGCGTTCGGCGGCCAGGCCGTCGACCAGCAGGGCGTAGTCGATCTCGCCGTTCTGGGTGCCGTGGCGGCGGCTGTCGGCGCTGAGCGCGGCGAGCTGGTCGTCGAACAGCAGGCGGGTGTCGTGCAGCAGGCGCCCGATCAGGGTGCTCTTGCCGTCGTCGACGCTGCCGCAGGTGATGAAGCGCAGCAGGCCCTTGGATTCGTGCAGATGCAGGTAGGCGGCGATGTCTTCGGCGGCGGCCATCAGAAATAGCCCTCCTGCTTCTTCTTCTCCATCGACGCGGAGGGGTCGTGGTCGATCACCCGGCCCTGGCGCTCGGAGGTGGTCGCGACCAGCATCTCGGCGATGATCTTCTCCAGGCTGTCGGCTTCGGATTCGATCGCGCCGGTCAGCGGATAGCAGCCCAGCGTGCGGAAGCGCACCCGACGCAGTTGCGGGCTTTCGCCCGGCTTGAGCGGCAGGCGTTCGTCGTCGACCAGGATCAGCGCGCCATCGCGCTCGACCACCGGACGTTCGGCGGCGAAGTACAGGGATGGCACCGGGATGTTCTCGCGGTAGATGTAGAGCCAGACGTCGAGCTCGGTCCAGTTCGAGATCGGGAACACGCGCACGCTCTCGCCGCCGCGGATGCGGGTGTTGTAGAGGTTCCACAGTTCCGGGCGCTGGTTCTTCGGGTCCCAGCGGTGTTGTTCGTTGCGGAACGAAAAGATCCGCTCCTTGGCGCGCGACTTCTCCTCGTCGCGGCGTGCGCCGCCGATCGCGGCGTCGTGGCGCGCCGCGTCCAGGGCCTGCTTCAGCCCCTGGGTCTTCATCACGTCGGTGTGGACGTTGGCGCCGTGGCTGATCGGGCCGATGCCGCGGGCCAGGCCGTCGGGATTGGTGTGCACGCGCAGGTCGACGCCGGTTTCGGCGGCGCGGCGGTCGCGAAAGGCGATCATCTCGCGGAACTTCCAGCCGGTGTCCACGTGCAGCAGCGGGATCGGCGGGCGCGCCGGGTAGAAGGCCTTGAGCAGCAGGTGCAGCAGCACCGAGCTGTCCTTGCCGACCGAATACAGCATCACCGGGTTGCGGAACTCGGCCGCTACCTCTCGAAGAATGTGGATGCTCTCGGCTTCCAGGCGATCGAGGTGACTCAGGTCCAAGGTCGGGCTCGTGGCTGCGGAACGTGCGAAGTCGCCGCGCCGGGGCCCGGCGCGACCGGGACTATCTGACCACAGAAGGGAATCGGGAGACATGCCAGGGACGACGCACCAGCGAAACGGGCCGCCATTAGGCGGTCGCGGCGGCCACGGCCGGAAATGAGCGCAGGGCATGAACGCATAACCGAGCATCCTTTCCGCGCGCGTCGCCCGGGGCCTAGCCTGCAGACTCCGAACCTTGCCGTTCCCTGCCCCGAGCCCGCCCCCGCCATGCCCGCGCCCGCGTCTGCGCTACTCGCCACCCCAGCCTCTCCGCTGACCGAGGACCGGCAGTCCGCGCTGCTGCGTCTGACCGACGGCCTCGACCGCGACGGCCTGTGGTGGCTGTCCGGCTACGCCGCCGGCCTGGCCGCGCGCACCGCCGGCGGCGCCCCGGCGCCGTCCCCGCTCGCGCCCGAGGCCCGCAACAGCGAGCGCCTGACCGTGGTCTACGGCAGCCAGACCGGCAACGCCAAGCGCCTGGCCGAACAGCTCGCGGCCCAGGCCGAACAGGCCGGCCTGTCGGTGCGCCTGCTGCGCGCCGACGCCTACCCGACCCGTGAACTCAAGAACGAGCGCCACCTCTACCTGGTCGTCAGCACCCAGGGCGACGGCGATCCGTCCGACGACGCCCGCGGCCTGGTCGAGTTCATCGCCGGCAAGCGCGCCCCCGAACTCAAGCAGCTGCATTACGCGGTGCTCGGCTTGGGCGACTCCAGCTATCCGCAGTTCTGCGCGATCGGGCTCAAGCTCGACGCGCGCCTGGCCGAACTCGGCGCGACCCGGCTGCTGGCCCGCGCCGACGCCGACCTCGACATCGAAACCGTCGCCACGCCCTGGCTGCAGAACGCTCTGGCCGCGGCCAAGGAAGCGCTGAAGCCGAGCGCGCCGCGCGCCACGGTGACGCCGCTGCGCCCGCTGGCGGCCACACCGGCCCACAGCCGCGAGAACCCGTTCGCGGCCGAGCTGCTGGTCAACCAGCGCCTGACCGTGGGCGGCAGCGACAAGGACGTGCGCCACATCGAGCTGTCGCTGGAAGGCTCCGGCCTGAGCTACGCGCCCGGCGACGCGCTCGGCCTGTGGCCGCGCAATCCGCCGGCGCTGGTCGAAGCGGTGCTGCGCAGCCTGGAGCTGGACGGCGACGGCGAGGTCGAACACGGCGGCCAGCGCCTGCCGCTGCGCCAGTGGCTGGGCGAGAAACGCGAACTGACCAAGCTGGCGCGGCCCTTCGTCGCCAGCCACGCCGCCCACGCGCGCAGCGACGAACTCAACCGCCTGCTGGCGCCGGACAACGCCGCCGCATTCACCCGCCTGCTCGCCGACACCCAGGTCATCGACCTGCTGCAGCGCTACGAAGGCCATTGGTCCGGCGAGGAACTGGTCGCCGCGCTGCGCCCGCTGACGCCACGCCTGTACTCGATCGCGTCCAGTCAGAAGCTGGTCGGCGACGAAGTCCACCTGACCGCCGCCCATGTCGAATACGCCAGCGCGGGCGGTACCCGCTGGGGCGCCGCCTCGCACCTGCTCGCGCGCAGCGAGGAAGGCGCACGCCTGCCGGTGTACGTCGAGCACAACGAACGCTTCCGCCTGCCGCGCGACGGCAGCCGCGACGTGATCATGATCGGCCCCGGCACCGGCGTCGCGCCGTTCCGCGGCTTCGTCCAGGAGCGCGCCGCCGACGGCGCCGACGGCCGCAACTGGCTGCTGTTCGGCAATCCGCATTTCCGCAGCGACTTCCTCTATCAGACCGAATGGCAGGCGGCGCTTAAGTCGGGGCAGTTGCATCGCCTGGACCTGGCGTTCTCGCGCGACCAGGCCCACAAGATCTACGTCCAGGACCGGCTGCGTCAGGCCGGCCGCGATCTCTACGACTGGCTCGAAGGCGGTGCCCACCTGTACGTCTGCGGCGATGCCACGCGCATGGCACGCGACGTCCACGCCGCGCTGCTGGCGGTCATCGCCGAACACGGCGGCAAGAGCGCCGAAGACGCCGAGGATTACCTCAACGCTTTGCAGCAACAGGGCCGCTACGCCCGGGACGTGTACTGATGGCCGCGTTGCTGCCCCGGATCGCAACGAATGGGTTTGCCCCGGCAGCCCGGATGCAGCGCGTGGAGCGCCACGCACGCGCCGCAGAGCGCGCCATGGCCTCGACGGCACGCGCTGCATCCGGCCTGTCCCAGGAGCTGCGGGCATGAGCGCGCATTCGGTCGAAGACATCAAGCGCTCCAGCGCGCGCCTGCGCGGCAGCCTGCTCGACAGCCTGGCCGACCCGGTCACGGGCAGCCTGCGCGAGGACGACCAGACCCTGATCAAGTACCACGGCAGCTACCAGCAGGACGACCGCGACATCCGCGAGGAACGCCGTCTGGCCAAGCTGGAACCGGCCTACAGCTTCATGATCCGCACCCGCACCCCGGGCGGCGTGGTCAGCCCGGCGCAGTGGCTGAAACTGGACACCATCGCGACCACCTACGCCGAACGCGGCCTGCGCATCACCACGCGCCAAGCGTTCCAGTTCCACGGCGTGATCAAGACCGAACTCAAGCCGACCATGCAGGCGATCAACGCCGCGCTGATCGACACCCTGGCCGCGTGCGGCGACGTCAACCGCAATGTCGCGGTCGCCGCCAATCCGCAGCGCTCGCAGGCGCATGCGGCGGTGTACGCGCAGGCCGCGGCGCTGTCCGAACACCTGCTGCCCAACACCCGCGCCTACTACGAGATCTGGCTGGACGA
>CAMLID010000007.1 GCA_946480055.1 uncultured Lysobacter sp.
GCTGGCGCCCCATATACATACGCGCTTGGGATCCGCATCGGCATTGGCGATCGCCCAACGGGTGCCGTCGCTGAGGTCGTCCAGCATCTTCAGACCCCACTGACGGTAACCGGACTCGATGAAATCGCGCCCCCGGCCGCCGGAGCCCCGGAAGTTCACCCGCAACGCCGCGTAACCGCGCGTGGCCAGCAATTGCACTTCGTCGTCGTACAGCCACTCGTCCTCGACGCCGAACGGTCCGCCGTGCGGGATCACCACCAACGGCAGCGCGCCCTCCGTCTTGGCCGGCGCGGTCAGCCAGCCGCGCAGCACGACCCCATCGCGGGCCTTGAACTCGACCGCGCGCGTCGGCGCCATCGCCGCGGCGGACAGCCAGGGGCGGCGTTTGGCCAGCAGCTTGATATCCCCGCTGACGGTGTCGAGCAGATAGTAACGGTCCGGTTCGCGCGGGCTGCTGACCGTGACCACGGCGGAACGACCATCGCGGGTGGCGCTGGTCACGCGCGCGAACTCGCCTGGGAACGCAGACTCCATGTCGCGCATGAGCGCGGCGTGCGGATGCGAGGCATCGAAGAAACGCGCCTTCGGCTGCAGACCGCCGTAGACCGCGCCTATCGGCTCGTGACCGTCGAACGACCACAGCAGTCGCTGCGGGTCGCTGTCCGGATCGCTGGCAACCACGCTGCGTTCGCCGCTCGTCAGATCGATGCGCTCGATCACGTCCGGACCCTGCTTGCGCTCGCTCCACAGGAAACCGTAGCGACCGTCGTAACTGGTGCCGATCGGCAGGACCTCGACACCGCTGCCGTTCTCGTCGTTGATCGACGTCCATTCCTTGTCGCGCAGCAGATGCACCTGCTGGCGGTCGTCGTTGTCCCAGGACCAGCTGAAGCGCACCGTGCCCTTGCGGTCGGCCAGGAAGGTCGCGTTCGGCACCGGCGCGTCGGCCACGTCCTCGCGCCGGCCGGTACCGTCCTTGTTCACCCGGCTGACCCGGGTCCAGCAGTCCTTGATGGTGACCTTGCGGCAATCCGAGATCAGCATGTGATCGGGATCGTCCACCAGCGGGTCGACCACGTTGCCGGAGAAGCCGCGTCCGTTGCTGCCGTCCACGTCCAGCGAGCGCAGCACGCCGAGCCCGTATGGCTGCTCGCGCGTACCGAAACGCTTCGACGTGGTCGCGAAAATGCGCGTATCCGACACCCAGACGTCGGACTCGACGAAACCGTCCTTGCCGGGGTCCAGTCGCGCGGTGATCTGCATGTCGCTGCGACGCACGATCACCAACAAGGTCCGGTCGTCCAGCGGTACGCGCGCGGCGAAGTAGTCTCCGCGCGGCGAGAGGGTCAGCGATTCGTACTGCGGCTTGCGCAGGAACTCGCCCAGGCGGTCCCCGCCGGCCGCTGTCGCCGTCGCGGCGGCGGCCGGGCCGGCCACGGCTATCAGCAGCGCCAGCAGCGCCGCGTTCGTCGTATTGCGCATCGATGTCCCCTGCGGCCCCCGGCTCGCGTCCGGCGGCGCACAAGATATCGCACCCGAATCAGCAAAGGCGCCCCGCGACCAACGGCCTATGCGGCCCGCCCCCGGCGCGCGATATCCTCCGCGGGTCGCGGCGTCCGCCGCCCCATGAGATTCGTTATGCGCCTGTTGCGAAAGTCGCCGCTAGCCCTGGCCCTGCTGACCGTCACCCTCGCCGCCTGCCAGCCGAAGACGGCCGAAGCGCCGCAGGCGCCCGCGGCCGCCGCCAGCGCCGCGGCGCCGGCCTCCGACGCCGCCGCCGACGCCCGCTTCGCCGGGCTGTCCAAGCAGTGGCTGGACGGCTGGCTCAAGCTCAACCCGGTCTCGGCGACCCAGATCGGCGAACACCGCTACGACAGCGAAGTCGACGACCTCAGCGAAAGCGGCCGCAAGACCCAGGTCGATTTCGCCAAGAAGCTGCTGGCCGAGCTCGACACGGTCGACCTGAGCAAGCTCTCGCGCGAGAACCAGATCGACGCGGCGATCCTGCGCAACCAGCTGCGTTCGGATGTCTGGGGCATCGAGACCCTGCAGAGCTGGGCCTGGGACCCGCAGGTCTACAGCGGCCTGGCCGGCGGCGCGATCTACAACCTGATGGCGCGCGAATTCGCGCCGATGCCGCAGCGCCTGAAGTCGGCGACCGTGCGCATGGAGAAGATCCCGCAGATCTTCGCCCAGGCCCGCGCCAACCTCGACCCGACCCGGGTGCCGAAGATCCACGCCGAGACCGTCGCCAAGCAGAACGCCGGCGTGCTCAGCCTGGTCGACACCTTCATCCTGCCCAACGCCGGCCAGCTTCAGGGCGCGGACCGCAAGCGCCTGGACGCCGCCGTCGCCGGCCTGCGCAAGGCCGTGGCCGAGCAGCAGAAGTGGCTGGACGAAACCCTGGTGCCCAACGCCAAGGGCAACTTCCGCATCGGCCAGACCCTGTACGACGAAAAGCTGCAGTACTCGCTGAACTCGTCGCTGTCGCGCGCCGAAATCAAGCAACGCGCCGAGGCCGAGCTGGGCCGCGTGCGTGGCGACATGTACGCGATCGCGCAGAAGGTGCTGAAGGACAAGCCCAACGCACCCGCGTTGCCCGACAAGCCCAGCGCCGAGGAACAGCAGAAGGCGATCGAAGCCGCGCTGGAACTGGCCTACGCCGAGAAGCCCGCGCGCGACAAGGTGGTCGACTTCGCCAAGCAGACCCTGGCCGACGCGACCGCGTTCACCCGCGCAAAGGACCTGGTCACGGTGCCGAACGATCCGGTCAAGATCATCCTGATGCCGGAATTCCAACGCGGCGTCGCGGTCGCCTACTGCGATTCGCCCGGCCCGCTC
This sequence comes from uncultured Lysobacter sp., assembly GCA_946480055.1. The sequence goes on from CAMLID010000007.1 coordinate 2,842, forward strand.
GATCGCGGCCTGGACACCTACTACGCGATCTCGCCGATTCCGGACGACTGGAGCGACAAGCAGGTCGACTCCTTCCTGCGCGAATACAACAACCGCATGATCCACCTGCTGTCGATCCACGAAGCGATGCCGGGCCACTATCTGGAAGGCGCGCATTCGGCCAAGTCGCCGTCGACCTTGCGCGCGGTGCTGCGTTCGGGCCTGTTCGCCGAAGGTTGGGCGGTCTATACCGAGGACATGATGGCCGACGCGGGCTATCTGGATAACGACCCGCTGTTCCGCCTGGTGCAGCTGAAGTTCTACCTGCGCACCATCGCCAACGCGATCCTCGACCAGGGCGTCCAGGTCGACAACTGGACCAAGGAACAGGCGATGGAGCTGATGACCAAGCAGGCCTTCCAGCAGGCCAGCGAGGCCGAAGGCAAGTGGGTGCGCGCGCAGCTGACCTCGGCCCAGTTGCCGACCTACTTCGTCGGCGCACAGGAGCACTTCGACATGCGCAAGGCGGTGGAGAGCAAGCTAGGCGCCCAGTTCAACGCCAAGGCCTACCACGACCAGGTGCTGTCCTACGGCGCGCCGCCGGTGCGTTTCGTGCGTCAGATGATGATGGACGAACCGATCAAGTAAGGCGGCTCCCACCTCCTCAGCAGGACCCGGACCGGCGCATCACGCGCCGGTCTTTTTTGGCGCCGATCGCAGGCCGGAATCAGTCGCTCAATGATCGCGCCCATTCCAAGGCACGATCTTCAGCGCCGCCAGATCGACCCCGTCCAGACAGCGCACGTTGATGCAGCCCATCGGCGAGCCGTCCGGTCCCGTGCCTTCGCTGAAGGGCGAGATGCCGCAGTTCGGACAGAAGTGGTGGGCGATCACGCCGCGGTTGAAACGGTAGGTGCCCAGGTCCGCCTCGTCCGTGGTCAGACGCAGCGCCGCGCGCGGCACGAACCACAGCAGGCCGCCGCGCCTGCGGCACATCGAACAATTGCAATCCAGGGCCTGATCGATCTCGCCCTCGACTTCGTAGGCGACCTTGCCGCAGTGGCAACTACCGGTATGCGTCGTCATCCTCAGCCTCGTTGGTGTCGGCGCGCCGCGATCGACGCGAGCGGAGCTTAGCGCGGCGGCGGCCCCCGCGCGTAGCGGCGACGCGAGGCTGCTCTCACGGAACGTCGGCGCCTCCACTGCGGGCAGGCGCTGCGGCAATAATCGTAACGGGGAACTTCACCCACAATGGGCGGGGGAAAGCCGACTATTGGATAGACCGGAGCAATTGACCCAGCCACGAAAGATCGGCATTGCCGGCACTTCCGGACGCCCTCTTCATAGGCTCCGAAGTACATACTGGCCGGTACGAGCGAATCCCTATGAGCCAGCCACCGCCCAAACCCGAGTCCGCCCCCGCCGCCGTGCAGCGCCGCGTGCGTCGCCGCCGCGGTGCGCGCGTGAGCGAGGGCCTGGATGCGATCGCCGCCGAAGTGCCGATCGCCTTGGTTTACAACGGCATCTCGTTCGCGGTGATGATGGCCACGCCCGAGGACCTGGGCGACTTTGCCCTGGGCTTCTCGCTTAGCGAGGGCATCGTCGCGGGCGCGGACGAACTGCGCATCGATGAGATCGCCGCATCGCTGGAAGGCATCAGCCTGCAATTGACGATACCCGAGCCGCGCGCCGCCGCGCTCGAACAACGCCGGCGCAACCTGCAAGGGCGCAGCGGTTGCGGCGTGTGCGGCACCGAGAGCATCGAAGCCGTGCTGCGACCGCCGCCGCAAGTAGGCGACAGCGCACCGATCGGGGTCGACGCCCTGCACCGCGCCCTGCGCGAACTGCAGGGTCGCCAGCCGCTCAACGCCCTGACCGGCGCCACCCACGCCGCGGCCTGGGCCGACAGCGACGGCCGCGTGGCGCTCGTGCGCGAGGACGTCGGCCGCCACAACGCGCTCGACAAACTGATCGGCGCACTGGTCGCGGCCGGACACGATCCGCTGCAGGGTTTTGCCGTGGTCACCAGTCGCGCCAGCTACGAGATGGCGATGAAAGCCGCGCAGGCCGGCATTCCGCTGCTGGCCGCGATCTCCGCGCCGACCGCGTTGGCGATCGCGCTGGCAGAATCCGCCGGCCTGACCCTGATCGGCTTCGCCCGCGACGACGGGCACGCCGTCTACACCCATGCACAGCGCCTGATCGAAGGCGACGCGCAGCCATCGCAGGTCGCGCGTCCACACGCACGCAAGGCCACGGAATCGAAGTCATGAGCAAGAAAACCATCCGCCCCTACGACGGCCCGGCCGGTGGCTGGGGCGCCGTGCGCAGCGTCGCCAAGCATCTGCTGGAACAGGACGTGCCGGTGCACGGCGCGCGCACCCTGTTGTCGGCCAATCAGCCCGACGGCTTCGACTGCCCCGGCTGCGCCTGGCCCGACCGCGACCACACCTCCACCTTCGAGTTCTGCGAGAACGGCGCCAAGGCCGTCGCCGCCGAAGCCACGCGCCATCGCGCCACACCGGAACTGCTGGGCCGGTACACCGTGGCCGAGCTGGCCGGCTACAGCGATCAATGGCTGGAGAATCTGGGCCGCCTGACCCACCCGATGCGTTGGGACGCGGCCAGCGACCGCTACCTGCCGATCGGTTGGGACGAAGCCTTCGCTCGCATCGGCGCGCACCTCAACGCACAGGACTCGCCCGACCGCGCGTTGTTCTACACCTCCGGGCGCTGCAGCAACGAGGCCGCGTTCCTGTATCAGCTGTTCGTGCGCGAGTACGGCACCAACAACTTCCCCGACTGCTCGAACATGTGCCACGAACCCTCGGGCACGGCCATGAAGGCCCAGCTCGGGACCGGCAAGGGCACCGTGCAACTGCGCGATTTCGAGATCGCCGAGGCGATCCTGATCTTCGGCCAGAACCCGGGCACCAACCACCCGCGCATGCTCGGCGAGTTGCGCAAGGCCGCCAAGCGCGGCGCCGCGATCGTATCGTTCAACCCTCTGCGCGAGCGCGGGCTGGAGAGATTCGCCGACCCGCAAGACAAACTGGAGATGCTGCACAACGGTTCGACCCGGATCTCGTCGGACTATTTCCAACTGCGCATCGGCGGCGACCTGGCCGCGGTCAAGGGAATGATCAAGCGCACCCTCGAAGCCGACGCGCAGGCACAGCGCGAGAGCCGCGAGCGGGTCGTCGATCTCGACTTCATCGCCGAGCACACCCAGGGCTTCGAAGCGTTCGCGGCCGAAGTCGCCGGCGAGTCCTGGGAGACCATCGAAACCGAATCCGGCCTCAGCCGTGCGCAGCTCGAACGCGCCGGCGATATCTATCTGCAAGCCAAGAGCGTGATCTGCTGTTGGGGCATGGGCATCACCCAGCACAAGCATTCGGTCGCGACCATCCAGATGATCTGCAACCTGCTGCTGTTGCGCGGCAATATCGGCCGTCCCGGCGCGGGCCCCTGCCCGGTGCGCGGCCATAGCAACGTGCAGGGCGATCGCACCATGGGCATCTACGAGAAGCCGGCGCCGGCTTTTCTCGACCGGCTGCGCGAGGTGTTCGGCTTCGAGCCGCCGCGCCAACACGGCCACGACACCGTCGGTGCGATCGAGGCCATGCTCGACGGGCGCTGCAAAACCTTCTTCGGCCTGGGCGGCAATTTCGCCACCGCCACGCCCGACACCGAGGCCACCCATCGCGCGCTGCGTCGCTGCGACCTGACCGTGCACGTGACCACCAAGCTCAACCGCAGCCATCTGGTGCACGGACGCGACGCCTACATCCTGCCCTGTCTGGGCCGCACCGAGATCGACATCCAGGACGGCGGACCGCAAGCGGTCACGGTCGAGGACTCGATGAGCATGGTCCACCTCTCGGCCGGCATCAACGCGCCGGCCTCGACCAGCCTGCTGTCGGAGCCGGCGATCGTAGCGCACCTGGCCGCGGCGACCCTCGGCGCGCACAGCAAGGTGCCGTGGCTGTGGCTGATCGGCGACTACGACCGCATCCGCGACCGCATCGCCGCGGTGTTCGACGACTTCCACGATTTCAACGAACGCGTGCGCGTGCCCGGCGGCTTCCATCTGGCCAATCCGGCCGCCGAACTGCACTGGACCAACCCCGAGGGCAAGGCCCTGTTCAAGGCCCACGCGGTGCCGACCGACCTGCCGGTGCACCGCGCCCGCGCCAGCCGCGAGCAACCGGTATTCACCCTGGCCACCACGCGCTCGCACGACCAGTACAACACCACGATCTACGGCAGCAACGACCGCTACCGCGGCGTGTTCGGCGAGCGCCGGGTGCTGTTCATCCATCGTGACGACATCGCCGAACTGGGCTTGCAGGCCGGCGACTGGGTCGATCTGGAAAGCCTGTGCGAGGATCGGGTGCGGCGCATCGCGCGGCGTTTCCTGCTGGTCGAGTACGACATCCCGCGCGGCTGCCTGGCCGCCTACTACCCCGAGACCAACGCGCTGGTGCCGCTGTCGAGTTTCGCCGACGAAGCGCGCACGCCGACGTCCAAGTCGATCCCGGTGATCGTGTACGCGCATCAGCCACAGCCGGCGCAAGGCCTGCAATCGGCACGGGACATCGGCCTTGTCCGAGTTGACTGAGCCGCTACTGACGGCGCTGGCCAGTGAGCCGACCGGCGTCTCGCTGCCGCGCCTGTGCAAACGCCTGCATGTGCGCATGAGCGTGCTGCTGCGCGAGCTGGCCTGGATCGGCGAGGACGCTATCGGCGGACAGGCCGGCCCCGGCTGGGTGCGGGTGGAAACACAGGGCGAAAGCCTGGTGGCTATCCTGACCGAGCGCGGGCGCGAACGCCTGACCCGGGGCGATATCGATCGCTGACCGCGCCGCGTCCGGGCGCAGGATTCGAGTCCACGGACGCTTCACCTCGCAAGGCTATCCTCTGCCCTCCGCACCCGCTGGAGCAGGCCATGGCCGTCGAAGGCAGCACCGTGATCCCGTCTCTGCGCTACCGCGACGCCGCGGCGGCAATCGAGTGGCTGTGCGCGGCGTTCGGTTTCGAGAAACACGCGGTCTACGCCGACGGCGCGACCGTGCATCACGCCGAACTGACCTACGGCCGCGGCATGATCATGCTCGGCTCGGTCGACAACCACAGCGAATGGGGCCGGCGCATCGTCCAACCCGACGAGATCGGCGGCCGCGAAACCCAGGCCTGCTCGGTGATCGTGGCCGATGCCGACACCCACTACGCTCGCGCCAAGGCGGCCGGTGCGCGCATCGAAGTCGAACCCGCCGATCAGGACTACGGCGGCCGCGCTTACACTTGCCGCGATCTCGAAGGCCGGATCTGGTGGTTCGGCACCTACAACCCCTGGACGGCCCGCACCTAATGAGTTCCGCACGATGAGCCCCGCACGCCGCAGTACCGGTTCCGCGCCCGCGGACCTGTTCGCCACGCCCGCCCCGGACGACAGCGCCGGCGTTCCTTCCGTGCACGGCATCCGCGTCGGCATCGGCGGCTGGACCTACGCGCCGTGGCGCAGCAACTTCTATCCGGCCGGGCTGGTGCAGCGGCGCGAGCTGGAATACGCCAGCCGTCAGCTCAGCAGCATCGAGATCAACGGCACTTTCTACAGCGCGCAGAAGCCGGCGACCTACGCCAAGTGGGCGACGGAAACGCCGGACGCGTTCGTGTTTTCGCTCAAGGCGCCGGGGCGGATCACCCAGTCCGGCGCGCTGGCGCGCAACACCAAGGGCGCGCAGGCCTTCGTCGACGGCGGCCTGGCCGAGTTCGGCGAACGCCTGGGACCGATCCTGTGGCAGCTCGCGCCCAGCCGCAGCTTCGACCGCGACGATGTCGCCGCCTTCCTCGACGGCCTGCCGCGCGCACTGGAAGGACGCGCGCTGCGCCACGTGCTGGAAGTGCGCCACGACAGCTTCCGCGATCCGGCCTATCTGCAGCTCGCGCGCGAGCGGGGCGTCGCCACTGTATTCACCGATTCGACCGAATACCCGTCGCTGGCCGACATCACCGGCGACTTCGTCTACGCGCGCCTGATGCGCTCGCGTGCCGATGTAGCCACCGGTTATTCCGATGCCGAACTCGACGATTGGGCGCGCCGCGCGCGCGAATGGGCCGGCGGCGGCGATCCTGCCGAACTGCCGCATGTCGCCGCTGCGGGCGAAGCCGGCGCGCGGCCGCGCGAGGTCTACCTGTATTTCATCAGCGCCGCCAAGGCCCGCAATCCGGCCGCGGCGATGGCGCTGCTGCAGCGTCTGGGCGCGCGCTGAGACCGCCACGACGGCCAAGCGCGACCGACCGCACGGCGAGGCATGGCTAACGGCACTGTCCGTAGCTCGCCCCGCGCGCGAGGCTGCGGAATATCCACGTCTTCCCCGCAACGCGAGAACGCGTCATGGCCAGCCGTCGGGATTTCCTCGCCACCGCCACTCTCACCGCCACCGGACTGGCGCTCGCGCCCCTGGCGGCCTGCAGCCAGGATTCGCCGCGGCCTCTGAGCGCCGACCCGAAAAAGCCGGCCGGCGCGCTCACCGCCGAACAACCGTTCCGCGGCACTCTGCTCAAACGGGCGATTCCCTCCAGCGGCGAACAGCTGCCGGTCATCGGCATGGGCACCTCGGGCAGTTTCGAAGTCGGTGCCGGCGCGGACGCGCGCGACCCGCTGCGCGAAGTGCTCAAGCGCTTCGTCGATGCCGGCGCCAGCGTGATCGACACCGCGCCGACCTATTCCAGCGCCGAGGACGTGCTCGGCGATCTGGTCGCGCAGGCGCAGGCGCGGCCCAAGCTGTTCCTGGCCACCAAGCTCTCCGGCGTGAGCGGGCGCGACGAAGGCCTCGCTCAGTTCGGCGAGTCGCTGCGCAGGTTGAAGACCGACAAGATCGACCTGCTGCAGGTCCACAACCTGCGCGACACCGCCACCCAACTCGCGCTGGCGCGCGAACTCAAGCAGCAGGGCAAGGTGCGCTACGTCGGCCTGACCCACTACCGCGAAGACGCCCAGGCCCAGCTCGCGGCCGAGATGCGCACGCTCAAGCCGGACTTCGTCCAGATCAACTACTCGCCGGTATCGCGCGGCGCCGAACAGACCATCTTCCCGCTCGCGCGCGAACTCGGGATCGCGGTGATGATCAACCGCGCGTTCGAGGACGGCCGCCTGTTCGCGCAGGTGCGCGACAAGCCGGTGCCGGACTGGGCCGCCGAGGTCGGCGCCGATTCCTGGGCGCAGCTGTTCCTGAAGTTCGTGCTCAGCGAGCCGGCGGTGACCGTGGTGATCCCGGCGACCTCCAAGCCCAAGAACCAGACCGACAATCTCAAGGCCGGCGTGGGCGCCGTGCTGGACGCAAAGCAGCGCGCGGCCCTGATCGCGGCGATCGGCTGAGCCGCGCATGAGCCGCGCATGAGCCGCGCCGCGACGCTGCGCTACCTCGCCCGCCTGTTCGGCGTCGACGAGCGCGAGACCGCACCGGCGCTGGCCGGCGCCTTACTGTTCTTCCTGCTGTTCGCCGGCTATTTCATGCTGCGCCCGGTGCGCGAGACCATGGGCATCGCCGGCGGCGTCGACAACCTGCAGTGGCTGTTCACCGGCACCTTCGTCGCCACGCTCGCGGCCATGCCTCTGTTCGGCTGGCTGGCCACGCGCGTGCGGCGCCGGCACGTGCTGCCCTGGACCTTCGGCTTCTTCGCCCTGAACCTGGTCGGCTTCGCGATCGGCTTCCACTGGGCCCCGGACAATCTGTGGTTCGCGCGCAGCTTCTACATCTGGCTGTCGGTGTTCAACCTGATCGCGATCTCGGTGGCCTGGAGCGTGCTCGCCGATCTGTTTCCGACCTCGCAGGCCAAGCGCGTGTTCGCCCTGATGGCCTCCGGCGCCAGCCTGGGCGGATTGGTCGGGCCGCTGCTGGGCGTGATCCTGGTCGGCCGGATCGGCCATGCCGGATTGTTGTGGCTGTCGGCGGCGCTGCTGGTCGCTGCAATCGAGGTTGCGCGACAACTGCAACGTTGGCGCGACGCGCATCCGTTCCATGTCGACTCCAGTGCCGCGGCGCGCGCGCGGCCGCTGGGCGGCAGCCCGTTCGCGGGCTTCACCGAAGTGCTGCGTTCGCCGTTCCTGCTCGGCATCGCGCTGTTCGTGCTGCTGCTGGCCAGCGTCAACACCTTCCTGTATTTCGAACAGGCGCGGCTGGTCGAATTGACCTTCCCCGACCGCACCGACCAGACCCGCGTGTTCGGCACCATCGACGTCATCGTGCAGAGCCTGGCGATCGGATCGCAGCTGTTCCTGACCGGACGCCTCGCTCAGCGCCTTGGCGTCGGCGTGCTGCTGGTCGCGGTGCCGCTGGCGATCGTGTTCGGCTTCTTCTGGCTGGCGCTGGCGCCGACCTTCGCGGTGCTGGCGGTAGTGATGGTGGTGCGCCGCGCGGGCGAGTACGGACTGGTGCGACCCGGCCGTGAGATGTTGTTCACCGCGGTGTCGCCCCAGGCCAAGTACAAGGCCAAGAACTTCATCGACTCGGTGGTCTATCGCGGCGGCGATGCGATCAGCGGTTGGGCCAAGGCCTTGACCGACGCCGTCGCCCAGCAGCCGGCCCTGGCCGCGCTGATCGGCGCGGCGCTGTCGCTGGCCTGGGCCTGCACCGGCGCGGGACTCGCACGCCCACACGCGCGGCAAGCCGCCGCACAAGAGCCCCTCATCGGCGAAGACGTCGCGCGCGCGAGCTAGCCCGCGCTCACACCGCCGCTTCCAACGCATCCAGGTCGGCGCCGACGATCAGCTCCAGGTTGCCGCTGACCTTGTCCGCGTCCCAATCCCACCAGGCGATGCGCAGCAACCGCTGCACCTGAGTCTCGTCGTAGCGCATGCGCACCACCCGCGCCGGATTGCCGGCGACGATCGCGTAGGCCGGCACATCGGAACTCACCACCGAACGCGCGGCCACGATGGCGCCGTCGCCGACCCGCACGCCGGGCATCAGCATGGCCTCGTAGCCGATCCAGACGTCGTTGCCGACCACGGTGTCGCCCTTGTACGGCAGTTCCTGCGGCAGGGGCGTGCTGCGCTCCCAACCGTTGCCGAAGATGTTGAAGGGATAGGTCGAGAACCCCGACATGCGGTGGTTGGCGCCGTTCATGACGAAAGTGGCGCCGCGCGCGATCGCGCAATAGCGGCCGATGATCAGGCGGTCGCCTATGAACGGGAACAGGTACAGCACGTTGCGGGCGAAGCCCTCGGAATCCTCGGGGTCGTCGTAGTAGCTGTACTCGCCGACCTGGATCTGCGGGTTGTCGACGGTGTTGCGGATGTAGCATATCTGCGGAAAGCCGCGCATCGGATGCGGGTCGTTGGGATCGGGGCCGTGCATGCGGGCTCCTGCGTGCGTGACGAGGCGCAAGTATGCCAGCCGCCCGCGCCGCACCGGACTTACTGCATTTCGTTGACGCCGTAGATGTCGTAGCGCTCGATGCGCCCCACGCGCGCGAGCGCGTCCTGCACCGACTTACGCGCGATCAGTTCGGCCTTGCGCGCGCGCAAGGCCCGGTCTTCCGGCAGAGGCTCGGCGACGCGGAAGATCTGCAGCCATTCCAGTACGCCGCTGCGCTCGGTCGGCGATGCCAACAGTTCCAGCAGCGTCGACTCGGCTTCGTCCAGATGTGCGGACACCAGCAGCGCTTCCAGATAGATTTCCTGTGCATCCTTGCGATGCTCGCGCAGATAAGCCAATGCACGCCCGGCGCCATCGGCATCGTCCTTCAGCAAGGCGCCGCGCAGTTGTACGAAGGTCCGGGTCATCCGTCCGTAGCCGGTCATGTCGTCGCCCGCGCGCGCGGCGGCGGACAGGGCTTCATCGGCGCGTCCCAGGGAGGCGTAATAGCTCCCCAGATTCAGGGCCTGACTGACATTGCCGGCACCGCCTTCCTTGTATCGGCTGGCGCGTTGGAGCTCCAGCAGCGCCTCGTCGAAACGGCCGAGCCGGCGCAGGGCGATGGCGCGGTTGTTCATTAGCCAGACCTCATAGCCCATGTCCTTGTAGGGCGTTCGATCGACGGGCGCTTCGGCGATGCTCGCCAACACTCGATTGGAATAGGCCAGTGCTTCTTCGAAGCGGCCTGCGGTTAACAGGGCATAGCCGAAGTACATGCTCAGCTCCAGCGAGTCGGGTCGCGTGTCCACCAATGAACGGTAGAGGTCCACCTCGCGCGCGGCGGCATTCTCGACGTCGTAGTCCGGAGCGCTGCAGTCGACTATCGCATCGAAACGTTTGTCGGCGCACAGCTTGACCAGTTCCATGGGCGCGGAGATGCGCTGGATCGCCGCGCGCGCGGCGTCGGTTTCGCCGCGGTCCATGCGCATCAGCGCCAGCTCGTACCAGACCGCGCTCACGCCCTGTCCTTTGCGCCGCCAATTCGCATCCAGCAGCGCTTGCAACAGGTCCAGACGCAGCTGCGAGCGCGGCTCGAGCTGATAGATCAGCTGAAAGAGATGGCTATCGTCGAGATTGTCCAACAGTTCCGGCCAATGCTCGATCAAGTGGATCAGCGATCTGGCGGCCGCCTCATGGTCTTCCCGCATGCGTTCCAGGTTGGACAGCATGTACCAGTCGTCCGGATCGCCGGGATCGGTGGCGATGGCGCGCCGATACAGTTCGAGTGCACGCTGGCTCTGATCCAGGCGCCAGGCGTTGGAGCCGGCCACCGACAAGGTACGGCGTTGATCGTCCACGGACAGGCGTGCGAAGCGATGATCTTCGATGGCCGCACTGAGCGCGCGATCGGCCTCCTTGCGGTAGGCGCATTCGGCCAGGGTCAACGCGACCAGCCGGCGCTGATCGTAGGTCCGAAACAGGAAGGGCTTACGCGCGCGCTCCGCGGCGACGGCCAGCGCGCCGAGGTGCTCGCAATCGACTTCGGCGTCCGCGAACGCCGTTGGGCTGAAACCGAGAACCAGACCCAGGACGATGCTCGCCCCGACAAGCTTGCCGCGCATGCTGTCCCCTGCCGACGCATTGCGCCGGTCCCTCCCCAAGATGCGGGCAGGTTAGCCGAACCGCCACGGCCGGTGGCGCCTTCTGACGCAAGGCGAGCCGTTCTGGCGCAAGCCCGCACGACGACGCGCGGTGGCTGTCCACCGCGCGACGCCCCGGCTCAGTAGGCGATGCTGAAACGGCGGCGGCTGTGCGCCGGATTTTCCAGCTCGTCGATCATCGCCACCGCGTAGTCCTCGACCGAGATCTTGCTGTTGCCCTCGTCGTCGACCAGCAGTTGCTCGCCGCCGATGCGGAAGCGGCCGGTGCGTTCGCCGGGGGCGATCAGGGCGGCCGGGCTGAAGAAGGTCCAGTCCAGCGACGGCTCCGCGCGCAGGGATTCGAGCACGTCGCGTCCGGCCAGGGCGGTGTCTTTCCACTGCGCCGGGAATTCCGGGGTATCGACCAATTGCAGACCGGGCGCTACCTCCAGACTGCCGGCGCCGCCGACCACCAGCAATCGCGGCACGCCGGCCTGCTTGACCGCGGCCACGATCGCGGCGGTGCCGCGGTTGTGGTAGCCGCGCACGTCGTCCTGGGCGTGCCCGCTGAAAGCGCTGATCACGGCGTCGTGGCCGGCCAGCTGAGGGGCCAGGCGTTCGACATCGAGCACGTCGGTGCCGAGCACGGTCAGGCCTTCGGCGGCGTCCAGCCGTTCCGGACGGCCGACCAGGGCGGTGACACGGTGGCCGCGCGACAGGGCTTCGTTACGCAGCGCCGAGCCGATGAAACCGCTGGCGCCGATCAGGGCGATGTTCATGGGATTGCTCCGGGGTGGTTAAGTGGGTTTAGTATTCAGGATGCAAGACCTCCCGATAATCCCGTCTATTTCGCTATCACTATGAAGCTGGACTTCACGATAGACCGCCTAAAGCGCATGGCCCTGTACGCCCGGGTGGTCGAACTGGGCTCGATGAGCGCGGCCGCGCGCGAGCAGGCCATGACCCCGTCGGCGGTCAGCCAGCAGTTGCGCCGGCTGGAGGAGGAGATCGGCGTGGCCCTGCTCCACCGCTCCACCCGCAAGCTCACCACGACCGAAGCCGGGCAGGCCTACTACGAGGACTGCGCGGCGATGCTGCACGCCGCACGCGCGGCCGAGCGCCGGCTCGGCGATCTGCGCGACGAGCCGCGCGGCGAATTGCGGATCGCGGTGCCGGTGGGTTTCGCCAGCCATCTGGCCGGCGCGCTGGCGCCGCTGCTGCACGCGCATCCGGCGCTGTCGCTGCGCCTGTTCGCCGAGGACCGCCAGATCGATCTGATCGGCGAGCGCATCGACTTGGCGGTGCGGGTGGGCCGGCTGGTCGACTCCAACCTGGTCGCACGCCGTCTGGCCGAGTGGAACTACCTGCTCGCGACCACGCCCGCCTACGTGCAGGCGCACGGGCTGCCGCGCACGCCGGAGGAACTGGGCCAGCATCCGATGCTGATGCTGAGCGTGATCAATCAGCCCGAGTACGTCGAACTGCACCGCCCAGGCGAACCGATGCGGCGCGTGCGCGTGGGCGGCCGCATCGTCGGCAACAGTGCCGAGGCGCTCAAGCAGATGATGCTGCAGGGCCTGGGCATCATGCGTCTGCCCGGGCCCGACGCGGCGCCGCTGCTGGCCGACGGCCGCGCGGTGCGGGTGCTGCCGGACTGGTCGATGGCGCCGCTGGGCGTGTACGCGGTCACCGCCCAACGCGAATCGCAGCCGGCCAAGGTGCGGCTGGCGATCGCCGCCCTGCAGGCCTACCTGGCCGACTGAATCACGCCCACTGAATCAGCCCAATCGCGCCAGTGCGCGGACCGGGAAGGTGCCGGCGCCGCGCACCTTGGGCGGGATCGCGCTGAACGCGAAACCTTCGTCCGGCAGCGCGGCGAGGTTGCGCAGGTGTTCGACGATCAGGATGTCGGCGCCGAGCAAGGTGCTGTGCACCGGCCGCGCGCGGCCGCGGGTGTCGTCGATGTTCATCGAGTCGATGCCCACCAGCTTGACGCCACAGTCGCGCAGATAGACCGCCGCGTCTTCGGTCAGGAACGGATGCCCGACCGCGTAGCTGGGATCGGCCCAGCGCGCGTCCCAGCCGGTATGCACCAGCACCGCGCGGCCGCGGATTTCCTTGTCGCGGAACCAGGACGCGTCGATGGCGTTGACCTCGCGGTGGTCGGCGCGCACCACGATGCCGTCGAGATCGGCGAAGGCTTCGGGTTCGATCTGGGCCAGGTCGTGGCCGTGCTCGTAGCGGTGGAACGGGCAGTCGAGATAGGTGCCGGTGTTGGCGACCATCTCGATGCGCGCGATGTGGAACTCGGTGCCGGCCTCGTAAACCTCGCGCGAGGCCTCGCGGCTGAGGTAGTCGCACACCCGCGCCGCCGGCATACCCGGATAGGTGATCAGGCCGTCCTCGATGGTGTGGCTGAGATCGATGTAGATCCGCCGCCCCGGCTCGGCCGCATCGGCCTTGCGCTTGTGCGCCTCGACGATGACCGCTTTGTTGAGGATGCGCGCCTGCCCGACCATCAGCAGGCGCAGGTCGCGCACGATGTAGTCGACCAACGCGGAGTCGGCGATGTCGTCGCCGTCGATGTCGAGGCGGAAGTCCTGGCCCTGGATGCCGCCGCCGTTGGTGAACTCGATTTCGAAGTCGAAGCGGACGCGGTGCTGCACGGGATCGCGATGAGTATCGTTCATGGGTCTGCGCTCTCTCTCAGCGACCGCTGCGCTGGCTCAGCGCGACGCTGCCCAGGATCATCGCGCCAGCGATGCCCATGGTCAGGGTCAGCGGTTCGTCCAGCAGCAGCCAGGCCCAGGCCACGCCGAACACCGGGATCAGATAGGTCACGGTCGAAGCGCGATTGGCGCCGATGCGCGCGATCAGGCGGTAGTACATGACGAAGGCCGCACCGGTGCAGAGCACGCCCAGCATCGCCGCCGACAGCCACGACTTCATCGGAATCGCCTGCGTGGGCCATTGGCTGAGCGCGAACGGCAGGGTCAGCAACGCCGAGACGCCGAGCGTGGCCGAGGCGACCGCAGCCGGCGGCAGGCCGGTCAGGTGACGGCGCACCAGGTTGATGCCGATGCCGTAGAGGAAGGCCGCACCCGCGCCCGCCGCCACCGCCCAACTGATGCTGGCGCCGGCGGTCTTGCCGCTGGCCAGCACCACCACGCCGAGGAAGCCGACCAGCAGAGCCACGCTGCGACGCGCGCCGATCTTCTCGCCGAAGAACAGGAACCCGACCAGCGCGGTGAACAGCACCGTCATTGCGTTGGCGATCGCACCGATGCCCGCCGGCGCGCGTTGCGCGGCCCACGCGAACAGCATGAAGGGCACCGCCGAGTTGATCGCGCCGATCAGGGCGATCTTCGGCCACAGCTTGGCCGGGAACTGCGCGCGCGAGCGCCACAGGAAAGGCAGCAGCACCAGCGAGCCCAGCGCCAGACGCACTTCGACCAGCGGCATCGCGCCGAAGTCGTGGACGGCTATGCGCATGAACAGGAACGAGGCGCCCCAGATCGCGCCCAGCACGCCCAGCTCCAACGGCGTCATCCAGGCCTGTGTCGCAGGCGTCTCCAGGGGTACGGCGGTATCGATCGAAGGCATGACGGGACTCGCATGGGGGCGGTGGGGGTGGTGCGGTCTTGCGCTGCGATGCTCTGCAGGTGGAGGCTGATCGGGTGCATGCCGGTTTCGCTGCGCGAGGGCTGCATGCTGGCCCGGTCGTAACGACTGCGGGTGGGCTCGGCTCGACGGGCCGCGGTCGTACTCGAGGCCGGTTCGGGCAACAGCCAAATTTCTGGCTGAGACCATTGTCCTCACCCATCTCGGTATCACAAGCGCATACTTTGGAGGTCAGGCACAAACAGGATTTGAGGCTAGCCATGGCCCTGCGTTCCGACCTGTTACCGGCGCTGGCGGCGTTCGAAGCCGCCGCCCGCCACCAGAATTTCGCCCACGCCGCCGAGGAACTGCACCTGACCGCGAGCGCGGTCAGCCACCACGTGCGCAAATTGGAAGCGCGGCTGGAAGTCAGCCTGTTCCAGCGCCACGCGCGCGGCGTGTCGCTGACCGCCGAAGGCCGCCAACTCGCCGACGCCGCGGGCTCGGCGATGGCCGACATGGAAGGCGTACTGCGCAGCCTGCGGGTGGCGCGCGCAGAACACGACCGCGTCCGCATCACCACCCTGCACTCGCTGGCCTACACTTGGCTGCTGCCGCGCATGCCCGACTTCGTCGCCGCACACCCGCAGCTGCGCTTGAGCGTGGATACCGAGATCTCCCTGACCCGTTTCGACGAGGGCGGTCCCGACCTGGGCATCCGTCACGGCCCCGGCTACTGGCCCGGCCTGACCGCACACCACCTGATGGACGACTACCTGTTCCCGGTCGCCTCACCCAATCTGCCCGGCGTGTCCGAACTCGGCGAAGCCGCGCACGTCGCGCGCCTGCCGCTGATCTCCGACCACGCCCGTCAGGGCTGGCACGACTGGTTCCGCGCCGCCGAAGTGCATGGGGTCAAGCTCGACGAACGCTACAGCTTCAGCGACACCACCGATGCGCTGCAGGCCGCGGTGTATGGCCTGGGCGCGGCGCTGGCGCGCGAACAGGTCGCCGTTCCCTACCTGCGCTCGGGCCAACTGGTGCGCCTGCCCGGCCCCTCGGTAAAGGCGCGCTGGGGCTACTACGCCGTGTACCCCGCGCACCGCCGCCTGCGCGCCTCAGCGCGGCTGTTTCTGGATTGGTTGCTTGCGGTGGAGAAGGATTGACAGGCCTCCCGGCATTCTTCGAGGCTTCGCCGTCGCCACACATAGCCCGACTACGCTACTCGTCGGCGGCCAAACTCCCGGCCGCCATCGACTATCGAAGCCCTTCGGCAGCGAGGTGACACGCATGCATTTCAGATGGATCGCAATCCTTGGCGGCGTACTGCTGCTTGGCGGTAGCGCTCTGCTGTTCGGCCGACGTTCCGACACTCCGGTGACCATCACCAACCATTCCGCTATCGGGTTGCGCGACGTCGTGATCGCCGGCTCGGGCTTTACCCATACTTTCGACCGTATCGCGCCGGGAGCCACCGTCGAGACAGGCGTCGAGCCACACGGCGAAACCGGCCTGTCCCTGCGCTTCAAGGCTGGCGATCGTGTTGTCGCGCTTGGCGAAGCCGGCTATTTCGAAGGCGGTGGAGCTTACAAGGTCGCGGTCGAAGTGCGTCCGGATTTATCGGCCACGATCGATGGGCACCTCAACGGCATCCCAAACTGACGCACTCAGCAATCGGTCTTGGATGATCGAGCTTTGGGGTAGGAGCGGCGTAAGCCGCGACCCGGAACCCTGCCTGCCATCGTTGGTTTCGCCGCACGCGTGGATGCGCGGTCGCGGCTCACGCCGCTCCTACCCCTGCTTGCGTCGTGGCTTCTTCTTCGCCGGCGCATTCGCCTTGCGCAAGGCCGCCGCGTAGGCCAGGTCCAGCCACGGCCGCAGGTCTTCGGCCGAGTCCAGCGCCGATTCCGGCACCGACCAATAGCTCAACGCGATCGGCTCTTTCTGCTTGAGGTAGACGAACGGCGCACAGCCCGCGGCTTCGAACTGCGCGCGGCTGAGGTCGTCGACCTTGAGATACAGCGCGTCGTCGTCTACCAGGGCGAAGAACACGCCGTCGCGGTACAGACCGTAGCCGCCGAACATGCGCCGTACCGTGACCGTGCCGATGCCGGTCATCAGATCGCGCAGGTAGTCGAGGTAGTCGTTGCTCATGCCTGTTGCGCTCCTTCCGGCGCGGACGCCGGAAGGATACGCGCATCGGTCGCGATCAGACCGCGCCGTTCAGAACCGGTGCCACAGCCTCACGAAGTAGGCCGCGCCGTTGAGGCCAAACTGGACGCTGTCGAAGACATGGCCGTTGTCGGTCTCGTTCGGGTCCTGACGGGTCGGCTTGACGTCGAACACGTTGGCGCCGCCGACGGTGAGCTTGGTGTTCTCGCCGAAGGCGTAGGTCACGCTGATGTCTGCCGAGGTCTTGGCTTCGTAGCGCGCGTTGGGCACGCCCGCGGCGGTGCCGGAGAAGGTGCCCAGGGTCTGCGGCCCGAAGTAGATCACCTTCAGGTCGCCTTCCCAGGCGCCGCGCGAGTAGTCGAAGCCGACCACTGCCTTGGACTTCGGCGCGCCCTGCTCGATGAACAGCCGCTCGCGTTCGGACAGCAGCACGTCCTCGCGACCGACCAGGGCCGGCGGCGCGTGGATGCCGGTGACCTTGGTGCGGTTGAGATTGAGCGCGACGAATGTGCCGAGCTTGCCGCCGCCCCACTCGGCCTCGTGGTTGAAGGTCAGGTCCAGGCCCTCGGTCTTGGTGTCGACCGAGTTGACGAAGAACTGCGCCTGGCCCACGCCCAGCGAATCCAGGATCGGTCCGATGGTCGGATCGGTGGTGTCGAAGCGGCCGCTGAGCACGATGCGGTCGTCGATGTTGATGCGGTAAGCGTCGAGGGTGAACGAGGTGTTGGCGGTCGGCGACCAGGTCAGGCCGAGCGTGTAGTTCTTCGAGGTCTCGTCCTTCAGCAGCGGCAGGCCGGCGGCGTTGGCGATGGTGCCGCCGTTGGGCGCGATCACCACGTCGACCGGTTCGCCGTTGATGAAGTCGGTGATGGTCGAGGAGAAGAACTTCTGCTGCAGCGAGGGCGCGCGGAAGCCGGTGCTGGCCGAAGCGCGCAGCATCAGCGTATCGGTGGCGCGGAAACCGGCGGCGAGCTTGCCGGTGAGGGTGTCGCCGAAGTCGCTGTAGTCCTCGTAACGCAGCGCAAAGCCGGTGGTCAGGCGATCGGTGAAGTCGGCTTCGAGGTCGACGTAGGCCGCCCAGCTGTCGCGTTCGTGGCTGCCGGCGTCGCTGGGCTGGAAGCCCGGGAAGCCCTGGCTGCCGGCGTTGCCGCCGTTGCCGACGCCGTCGGCATCGATGTAGGAGCCCGGTTCGCCGGCGAAGATGCTGTAGCGCTCGTCACGGCGCTCGGCACCGAAGGCGACGTTGAAGCCGTGGAAGACGCTGTCGAAGTAGCGGCTGACGTCGAAGTTGTAGGTGTTCTGGCGGAACGAGAAGCCGCCGGCGTCGAAGCTGCTGGCGCTGACGCCGCGGCCGCCATTGAGCAGGTCGAGGTTGGCGATCGAAGCGTTGAGAGTATGGTTGATGTCGTAGCGCAGCTCGTTGTAGCCGTAGGTCGCCGACAGGTCGGCCTGCCACTCGCCGATGTCCCAGCGCAGGCCGAGAGTGCCGAAGCGGTCCTCGAGATCGCCGTCGATGAAGGGTACGAAGCCGTTGGGGTACATGGCTGCGGAGTTGCGCGACGGGATGTCTTCCGAACCGATGCCCTCACGCGCGAACGCAGCCGAAGACGCATCGCGGTTCTGCAGGCCGGCGGTGAAGTACAGGGTCGCGTTCTCGGTCAGCGGCTTCTCGCCGTTGAGGAACAGGGTCTGATTGCGGATCTTGGAGTCGCCGATGATGCGCGGGCTGCCCTTGGGTTCGGAGCGGTCGGAACGACCGCGGTCCTGGTACTCCAGGGTGATGCCGAGCACGCCGTCGCTGCCCAGGCCGACGCCGCAGTAGCCCGAAGCCAGCCAATTCTCGCCGTCGCCGCGCGAATACTGACCCCAGCCGGCGACCGCTTCGCAGCCTTTGCGCTTCTTCAGGCTGATGTTCATCACGCCGGCGATCGCGTCCGAGCCGTACTGGGCGGCGGCGCCGTCGCGCAGGATCTCGACGCTGTCGATCGCCATCAGCGGCAGGGTGTTCAGATCGGTGCCGGTGTTGCCGCGGTTGCGCGCGCCGAACAGGTTGACCAGCGACGTGGTGTGGTGGCGCTTGCCGTTGACCAGCACCAGGGTCTGGTCCGAACCCAGGCCGCGCAACGCGGCCGAGTCGATCAGGTCGGCGCCGTCGGCGCCGGTCTGGCGGGTGGAATTGAACGAGGGCGCGGCGTACTGCAGCGACTGCGCCAGGTCGAACTGAGCGCCTTCCTCGGTGGCCTGCGCCATCGGCAGCACGTCCACCGGCGAGATCGAGGCGGTATCGGAAGATCGCTGGCTGCGGCGCGAGCCCAGCACCGATACGGTGTCCAGGGTCTTGGCCTCGCTGGCCGGCTCGGCCGGCGCTTGTGCGTCCTGGGCCAGGACCGGAGCGCTGACGGCGAGACCGCCGGCCAGGCAGAGCGCGTAGTGGACGGCGCGGAACAAACGGGTACGGTGCTGCGTCATTGGCCTAACCCCAGGGACCGGAATTGGCGCCTAGCCTAAGCCGCTCGCCCCCGAATGGCCAAATTTCGTGAAGGTTTCGCTAAAAATCTGCAAAGCAGTTCCGGTATAAGCGGGTCCGCCTGATCTCAACCCGCTGGATCTCAACCCGCCCGGCGGCCCCGCCCCAGCAGGCGATCGACCCCGAGCAGGCCGGCACCGAAAACCAGGAACAGGACCAGCACCCCGACCGCGTTGCGCAGCACCACCGGCCAGCCCAGCACGCCCACGTCCAGGAACGGGTACGGGTATTCGTGCGCGACCGACCCGCGCAGGAACACCCAGACCACGTACAAGGCCGGGAACAGCAACCAGCGCCACAAGTCGCGCCGGCCCAGCGCGCCGTGCGGCACCGCCAGCAGCCACCAGGCCAGGTACAGCGCCGGCACCGCGTAATGCAGGCCCGAATCCACCCACCACTGCGCGCCCTGCGGCTGCCAGAGGTGGCGCAGGATGGTGACGTAGACCGTGCCGGTGACGCCGATCGCCAGCGCGATCCCGCCGCGCACGCGCGTGCTCGCCAGCCAGCGCGCCAGGCGCGCGCCGCCGCCGAACACCGCCACGGCGCAGGTCGCGGTGACCAGCAGGTTGCTGAGGATGGTGAAGTAACTCAGGTAGCGCACCGTCGCCAGCGCCGGCCCGATCGTGTCCAGGGTCGCACGCACCAGCAGCCAGTACTGGCCGATCAGCGCCGCCAGCGAGACCGCACCGACCAGGGCGGCGAAGACGCGGCCGAGCGGACCGATCGGATGGGCGGCGGCGGATCCGAAAGCGGAATGGGCATCGCTGGCTGGCATGGCGTGCGCTCTCCTTGGGTTGCGGTGCAGCTTCGCACGCGCCGGCACACGGCGCATCGCGACCACGGGCGATAATGCGGCTCCACCCGCGACCGCCGAACCGATGACCCCGACCACGAAGGCGCAAGTCCAGATCCACTTCTGCGTGCTGTTGTGGGGCTTCACCGCGATCCTGGGCAAGCTGATCTCGCTGCCGGCGCTGCCGCTGGTGTGGTCGCGCATGCTGATCGTGGTGGTCGCGCTGGCCCTGCTGCCCAAGGTCTGGCGCGGGCTGCGGGCGATGCCGGCGCGGCTGCTGTGGTCCTATGCCGGCATCGGCGTACTGGTGGCGCTGCACTGGCTGACCTTTTACGGCGCGATCAAGCTCGCCAACGCTTCGGTCGCCGCGACCTGCATCGCCCTGGCGACGGTGTTCACCGCCCTGATCGAACCCAAGCTGGCCAAGCGCCCGTTCTCCAAGCGCGAACTGGCCCTGGGCGTGGCGGTGCTGCCCGGCGTGGCCCTGGTGGTCGGCGGGGTGCCGCACGAGATGCGCGCGGGGATCGCGGTCGGCGCGCTGTCGGCGCTACTGGTGGCGCTGTTCTCCTCGCTCAACAAACGCCTGGTCGAACACGGCGATCCGCTGACCGTGACCGCGCTGGAACTCGGCGCCGGCACCCTCGCCCTTACCGCGCTCGCACCGGTCATGCCGCTGCTGTTCCCGGCCTTCGCCGGCGAACTGCTGGTGCTGCCGGGCGTGCGCGACGCAGTACTGCTGGTGATCCTGTCGCTGGTCTGCACCCTGCTGCCGTTCGCGTTGTCGCTGGTGGCGCTGCGCCACATGACCGCGTTCGCGGCCCAGCTCGCGATCAACCTGGAGCCGGTGTACGCGATCGTGCTCGCGATCGCCCTGCTGGGCGAGCAGCGCGAACTGACCGGGCTGTTCTACGTCGGCGTGGCGATCATCCTGTCGGCGGTGTTCGTGCATCCGCTGATCAGCCGCCCGCGCGCGATGACGCAGCCGGAGCTGCTGGGGACGGCGGAAGCCAAGAGCGTGTCCGAGTAAGAAGCGCCGGCATCACTGGACGTGCTGCCATTGCCGTTCGTGCGAGCCCGTCGAACCAGGAACGGCGACTCCGGTCAACGCCCCGCAAGCCTAGACGTGCTGATCGAGCATGATCACGTTGCCGTCGGGATCCGAAAGGATGATGTGCGCCGGTCCGACGGTGTCCGGGTCCGCGCGGGTGTCGATAGCGACGCCTTCGGCATCCAGCGACTTCTGTACCTCGCGGACATCCGCAAAAGACGCCAGCGGACTCGCGCTCTGGTCCCAACCCGGATTGAAGGTCAGGATGTTCTTCTCGAACATGCCCTGGAACAGACCGATCACGGCCGATCCGTTCTTGAGGATCAGCCAACCCTGCGATTGATCGCCGCCGAAGATGGAGAAGCCGAGCTTCTCGTAGAACGACTTGGAGGCCTCGATGTCTTTCACCGCGAGGCTGACGGAAAACGCGCCGAGTTCCATGGGTCACGCTCCAGATCGCTGAGGATGGAAGGCAAGGCTAGCAATTGAATCCAACCGAGCCTCGATACCCAGCTCGGCTGAGTGAACTATCGGGCCGCTGCCGCATAGGCTTGCGCGGCTAGAGCTGCCACAAGCCGTGATCGTTGCCGCCCTGGAGATAAATGGCGAAGGTCCCGTGGCCGGGTATCGGCGTGGGCTCGACGGCGACGAAACCGCCCGCCTGCACCACGGCGGCGACCGCCGCTCGGATGTCGTCCACCAGCCAATACGGCCGGACCACCGGCGCCTCGGTCTCGCGCAAGGGTGCACGCACCCCGAGCAGCCCGCCATCCGCCAAGGCCGCGGTCCGCGCATTGCCGAGCCCGGCGTCGGGCTCGCCGAAATGCACCCCGTTCGCCGCCGCGTAGGCGGCGCAGACTCCGTCCACGTCCTGGGTCACGATTTCCAGATAGTGGATCCGCATGGCTCTCCAATCTCCGATGGCGGTGTCGTCGGTGCGGCCTGGCCTCTGAGTCGGGCCGGCCGCCGAAGCGGTTCGGCTCGAGCGAATCGCTGGCGCCCGCAGACGGTATCGCGATCCGGCGGGGCATGGAACATCAGGGGGTTCACGAGCATGAAGCTTCCCCGCAGACATGGCCGCCTCCGCCGACTATCCTGCGGTTCGTCCACGGCCCAACCGTAACCAGGAACTCCGATGAATCCGAACACCCAACAGGACCTCGCCCGACTGTTCATGCGCATCGTCCTGGGCGCGCTGATCCTGCTGCACGGCATCGCCAAGCTCAAAGGCGGTATGGGCGGCATCGTCGGGTTGGTCGAATCGCACGGCCTGCCGGGTTTCCTCGGCTACGGCGTGCTGCTGGGCGAGGTGCTGGCACCGATCCTGCTGATCATCGGCTGGCATGCGCGCGTCGGCGGCGCGCTGATCGCGATCAACATGCTGTTCGCGATCTTCCTGGTCCACCTGGGCCAGCTCAACGACCTCAACGACCAGGGCGGCTGGGCGCTGGAGTTGCAGGCCATGTTCCTGGTCTCGGGCGTGGCCATCGCCCTGCTCGGCCCGGGCAGCTTCAGCGCCAACGGCAAGTAAGCGCGGCTCATTCCTCGGACGCGACCACACGGTTGTGTCCGCTGCGCTTGACCGCGTGCGGAGCCTGATCGGCGTACGAACCACCGCTAGGCTCGCCCTCATCGACAATGGCGCCGCCGTGACGCGGCGCCCGGCGCAGCTACGCGCAACGCACACAACCCACCGGCCCGAGCCGGTTACAGTTTGTGTACGCGGAACTTGCGTCCCTTGATCTTGCCTTCGCGCAAACGCGCCAGCGCCTGCGCGGCCTGCGCGCGCGCGACCGCGACGTAGGAGCGGGTCGGGAACACGTCGATCTTGCCGACCTGGTCGGCCTTGAGCCCGGCATCGCCGGTGAGCGCACCGAGCACGTCGCCGGGGCGCAGTTTGTCGGTGCGGCCGGCGTCGATGCGCAGGGTCGTCATCGGCGCGACCGGCACGTTGCTGGCCTTGCCGGCCAGCGGCGCAGCGCGTTCCCAGCGCAGCGGCCGGCCCTGGCGTTCCTCGATCGGCTGGGCGCGCGCGACTTCGCGCGGGCTGCACAGGCTCAGCGCCACGCCGCCGCGGCCGGCGCGACCGGTGCGGCCGATGCGGTGGATATAGACGTCCGGATCGGTCGGTAACTCATAGTTCACCACCGCCGACAGCTCGTGCACGTCCAGGCCGCGCGCGGCGACGTCGCTGGCGACCAGCACATTGCAGCTGCGGTTGGCGAAGCGCACCAGCACTTCGTCGCGGTCGCGCTGCTCCATGTCGCCGTGCAGGGCCAACGCGGTGAAGCCGTAGTGGCTCAGCGAGCCGACCACCTCCTCGGTGTCGCGGCGCATGTTGCAGAACACCACGCAGGAGTCGGGGCGGAACTCCAGCAGCAGCGCGGCCAGCAGCGGCGTCTTCTTGGCCGGCTCGACTTCGTAGAAATGCTGTTCGACCGCGGGCTGATCGGCGGCGCCCTCGACCGTGACCTCGACCGGCTCGCGCATCATCTTCGCGGCCAGGGTGCGGATCGCGTCCGGGAAGGTGGCCGAGAACAACAGGGTCTGGCGCTTGCGCGGGGTCTTGCCGACCAGTTCGCGGATCGGCTCCTCGAAGCCCATGTCGAGCATGCGGTCGGCCTCGTCCAGCACCAGCGCCGAGACCGCGTCCAGACGCAGCGCCTGCTTGCGCACCAGTTCCTGCAGGCGTCCGGGCGTGCCGACCACGACATGCGGGGCATGCTCCAGCGAGGCCAGCTGCGGCCCCAGCGGCATGCCGCCGCAGAGCACGGAAATCTTCAGATTGGGAATCGCGAAGGCGAGCTTGCGCAGCTGACGCCCGACCTGGTCGGCCAGTTCGCGGGTCGGGCACAGCACCAGGGCCTGGGTCCGGCCCTCGGCCGGGTCCAGCCGATGCAGCAGGCCCAGGCCGAAGGCGGCGGTCTTGCCGCTGCCGGTCGGGGCCTGCGCGATCAGGTCGCGGCCTTCCAACAGGGCCGGCAGGCCCTGGGCCTGGATAGGGGTCATGCGCTCGTAGCCGAGCGCGGCCACGCCCTGCAACAGGGCGGGCGACAGCGGGAGGGAGGCGAAATCGTCGGTCTGGCTCATGCGCCATGATCGCAGCATTGGCCCGAGCCTGCGCTCCAACGTCGCCGTTCCGGTCCATGGCGGCTTATGCTGCCGGCGTCGACGCGGTCCGCTGCGGTTGCCGCCGCGACGCCGGTCGCCACAGGGAGCGCGTGCATGGAACCGCAATTCCTCCACATCCGGGTGCTGCTCGGCATCATCCTAGGCCTGGCGATCACCACCCTGCTCAAGGGCATGGCGCGCTTCGTCCAGCACCCCGGCCGGGACCGCATCTATTGGGTGCACTTGGGCTGGGCGGTGTCTATGTTCATCCTGCTCACCCATTTCTGGTGGTGGGAGTTCCGCCTGATCCACGTCCATGCGTGGAGCATCACCGCCTACGCGTTCCTGATCTTCTACGTGGTCGTGCTGTTCCTGCTGTGCACCTTGCTGTTCCCCGACGACATCGGCGACTACGGCGGCTGGCAGGACTACTTCCAGTCGCGGCGCAAATGGTTCTTCGGGATCATGGCGCTGAGCTATCTGGTCGACTTCATCGACACCGCGATCAAAGGCGGCATGTATTTCGAAAGCCGCGGCGCCGAGTACCCCGTGCGCAATTTCGGCTATGTGCTGATGTGCCTGATCGCGATGCGCACGCGCTCGGAGTGGTTCCATCGGATCTTCGTGATCGCCGGCATCGCATACGAACTGTCCTGGATCTACCGCTTGTACGACTTCGTCGACTGAATACCGGAGCGCATGAACGCATGGATGCGGAAACCCTCAAGATCCTGATCGCGGTCGTCGGCGCCAGCATCTCATTCTGCTGGGGCTTGTGGACCTGGCGGATCGCACGACGCGACCAGTGGCAGGCGCAACAGCGCGGAAGCGAACGACTGTCGGAAGCCCGGCGCATCGAGGCGACCCGGCCCTTCCTGGAGAAGCAGCTCGAGCTCTACGCGGAAGCGGCGCGGGTCTGCGCGCGGATCGCGTCCGCGCACGACGGCGCCGACGCCGTCGCCCGCTTCTGGGAGTTGTATTGGGGCGAACTGGCACTGGTGGAGAACCGCGAGGTCGAAGCCAAGATGGTGCAGTTCGGGCAGGCGCTGGAGTACATGCCCGAGGATCGCTCGGAACTGCGTCATCGCGCGCTGGAGCTTGCGGCCGCCTGTCGCGCATCGCTGGCCCGATCCTGGGGCGTGGACGCCTGGGTCGCACCGGACCTCGCCTCGGAACGCGCCGAACCACCGAAGCGGGCATAGCACTCGCGCACTCGCATCGCACGGCCCCACCGCCGCCCGTCGGCGACCGCTTGACAACGGCATCGACTGGAAATAAATATTTAGCAAATTAGTTAAATCATGAAATTACGTCCGCACCCAACCTCGGTGCGGGACCGCCGAAGGCTTAGCCGGAGTCCGTCATGCATGCATTGCCCGACAGCCTGAGCTCGCACCGCGTGCGCGCACAGCCCGATGCCGCCGCCGCGGTGCGCGCCGTCAGCGAAGGCCGCGTGGCCTGGGAACCGGTGCGCTCCCTGTGGTTCACGGCGATGGCCGCGGGCGCGATCGTGGGCGGGGCGCTGACCTTCAACTGGGGCGCGCTGCTGTTGTTCGTGCTCGGCACCGCGGCCGTGTTGCTGCTGGGGCATTCGCTGGGCATGCACCGCAAGTTGATCCACGACAGTTTCGACTGCCCGAAGTGGCTGGAGTACCTGCTGGTCTACTGCGGCGTGCAGGTCGGCCTGGCCGGTCCGCTCGGCCTGGTCCGCACCCACGACCTGCGCGACTACGCCCAGCGCCTGCCCGACTGCCACGACTACCTCGCCCACCGCCGGCCGTTCCTGGTCGACGCCTGGTGGCAGTTGCACTGCGAACTGCGGCTGGCCAATCCGCCGCCGATCGCGATCGAAGCGCGCATCGCCGACGACCGCGTCTATCGCTTCCTGCAACGCACCTGGATGGCCCAGCACCTGCCCTGGGCATTGCTGTTCTTCGTCCTGGGCGGCTGGGGCTGGGTGTTCTGGGGCGTGTGCGCACGCGTGACCGCGGGCGTGTTCGGGCACTGGTTGATCGGCTACTTCGCCCACAACCACGGCGGCATGCATCACGAAGTACGCGGCGCCGCGGTGCAAGGACGCAACGTGCGCTTCGCTTCGCTGCTGACCATGGGCGAAAGCTGGCACAACAACCATCACGCGTTTCCGGGCTCGGCGCGGTTGGGGCTGCATCCGGGCGAATGGGATCCGGGCTGGTGGACGTTGCGTGCGTTGGAGCGGATCGGATTGGTCGGTGGTTTGCGCGAGCCTGCGGACTTGCCGCCGCGCCCCGAACTGCAGCGCTTGCCGGAGCCTGAGCCGGCACCCTGCGCGTTCTGCCAAGGCCTGCGCGCGCGGGTGCTGTCGTGAGCGCCCCCGCTCCTCAATCGCCCGCTACCGCACCTGCGCGCCGAACATGGTTGTGGCCATTGCTGGCGGGACTGGTCACGGGCATCACGTTGCGGCTGGTGTTCGACGGCCGGCTCGACGGCCGCTACGAAACCATGATGCTGTCGTTCGTTCTCCTGGCGCCGCTGCTGGTCGGCATGGTCGCCGTCTATGTAGCCGAACGTCACGTACGCCGCAGTTGGGGCACCTATGCGGGCGTCGGTGCGGTGGCGAACCTGATCTTCGTCGCCGGCACCTTGGTCACCAGCCTGGAGGGTGCGATCTGCGTGATATTGGTGCTGCCGGTGTTCGTCGTCATCGGCAGCTTCGGAGGCTTGCTGATGGGTGCGATCTACCGTTATCTGAAGCGCCCGCGACAGACGCTGTACGGCTTCCTGCTGCTGCCGCTGGTACTGGGCGCGATCGAGAACCCGCATCCCGAAGGCCGGATCGAACGCATCGAGCGCCGCATCCTGATCGCTGCGCCGCCAGCTGAAGTCTGGCGCCAGCTGATGACCGCCGACGCGATCCGACCGGACGAAGTCGATGCCGCCTGGACCTACCGCATCGGCGTGCCCAAGCCGCTGGCCGGAGTCGTGCGGCAAACGCCGACCGGCCTGGTGCGCGAGGTGCGCATGGGCAAAGGCATCCATTTCCAGCAGATGTCGACCGACTGGCGACCGCAGCGCTATGTCCATTGGCAGTACCACTTCGAAGCCGACTCGGTACCCGCCGGCGCCCTCGACGACCATGTGCGCATCGGCGGCGAGTACTTCGACCTGCTCGACACCGCCTACACCCTGACCCCGCGCGCCGGCGGCACCGAGCTGGCGATGAGCCTGGACTACCGCGTCAGCACCGCCTTCGACTGGTACGCCGCACCGGTGGGACGCTGGCTGCTGGGCGGCCAGAGCGAGACCCTGCTGTCGTTCTACCGACGCCGCGCCGAGGCCCGCCACCGGCCGGCCGCGCCCCCAACGTCCGGCTGACCGCGCCACCCCGCTCCGTTGCCCAAACCGGCTGTGATGTTTCCCCCTGTGCCGCGAATCATGTGTTCGACTAAGGCGGAACCGGCGGCATCGGCATGGAACGGTTGGGGTTGGAGGGGACGGTCGGCATGGACAACGCGCGGCAACGCTTCGGCGAGCTGCTGGAGGTGCATCGCAAGATCGTCTTCAAGGTCGGCAACACCTATTGCCGGCACCCCGACGATCGCGCCGACCTCGCCCAGGAGATCGCGACCCAGTTGTGGCGCGCGTACCCGAGCTACGACCCGACTCGGTCGTTCTCGACCTGGATGTACCGGATCGCGTTGAACGTGGCGATCTCGTTCGTACGCAGCGAGGGTCCGCGCCAACGCAACGCCGTGCCGCTGGACCAGGATCTGCACGAACTTCCCGACGAACGCGCCGGCGACCACGAAGCCGCGCAACGCGTGCGCGATCTGCACCGTTTCATCGGTCAGCTCGAACCGCTCAATCGCGCCTTGCTGCTGCTGTACCTGGAAGACCGCAGCTACCGCGAGATCGCGGACGTGCTCGGCATCAGCGAAACCAACGTCGCCACCAAGATCAGCCGGCTCAAACAACGCATCCGCAGCGAAATGCCGGACTGATCCCGGCGCACGCGAACCCTTCTCCACCTCGCGGCACACCACACGATGGGCGCACTCACGATGGAACTCGACGATCTCAAACAAGCCTGGCAGGACCTCGACCGCAAGCTCGAGCGCCAGCATGCCATGGACCTGCTGCGCTTCCGCGAGGAACGCGGCCGGCGCTTGAAGTCCGGTCTGTGGCCGCTGGTCCTGGGGCAGGCCCTGCAGATGTTGTTCGGCGTCGCGATGCTGCTGCTGGGCGTCGAGCTGTGGACCAGCCACCGCGATGTCCCGCACCTGTTCGTGTGCGGTCTGATCGTGCACGTCTACGGCGTGGCCCTGATCGCCTGCGGCGGCATGGTGCAGGCGATGATCTCCGCGGTGGACTACTCGGCGCCGGTGCTGGATATCCAGAAGCGGTTGGCACGGTTGCGCAAGTTCTACGTGCGCACCGGCATGGTCGTGGGCCTGGCCTGGTGGCTGATCTGGATGCCGGTCATGGCGGCGGTCTTCATGACTCTGTTCGGCGCGGACATGTACCTCAACGCGCCGTCGGTGTTCGCGATCGGCGGCGCGGTCGGTGTGGTCGGTCTGCTCGCGACCTGGTGGCTCCACCGCTGGTCGCGCCACCCCAGCCGCCCGCGTCTGGCCAAGGCGATGGAAGACAGCGTCACCGGCCGCAGCCTGCGTCGCGCCCAGGCCTTGGCCGACGAGATCGCGCGCTTCGAGCACGACTGAGCCGCACCTAGGCGCGACAGGCACTCAGAGTTGGATCGAAGGCAACACGCGCCGGCGCGATCGCGGCGCTTTCCCCCGGCGGTCGGCTCAACCGGCCGCTTTTTTCGCGCGCCGGCTTTCGCGCTTGAGCGGACCGCCGACCGGGCAGATCTCGAACGCGAACTGGGTCAGGGTATTGACCAGGTTGTCGGGCACCAGCTTGTAGACCACGAACTGCCCGCGCCGCTCGCTGTCGATCAGGCCGGCGTTGACCAGCACCGACAAATGGCGGGAGACCGCGGGTGCGCTCATGTTGAACCGCGCGGCGATGTCGCCGGCCGGCAGTTCCTGCTCGGACAGATAGGCCAGAATCTGCCGCCGCGGCGTGGACGCCAGCGCTTCGAAGATCTTGTCCTGTTTCATAACTGGGCGCTCATGGCTGGGCTTTCATGGTCGGAACGACGACGGCCCGCGAGGGCCGGGGTGCAGGTATCGTGCCGCGCGAGAACATCATAGCCCTCCGCGTCGCGCCGGTATGAGCGCGGGCGAAACCGGCCGCGCGCGGCGACCGGAATCCGTACGCAGGCGAGCCGCGGCGGGTTGCGTGAACCCGTCGCGGCCCGGTGCTGCGGCGTCTTGCGGCGTCGCAAGGCGGCCTCAGCGCAGATGCGCCGGCAGCGGCGGCGGCGCGCCGTGGTTGGCAGCGGCGGCGATTTCCTGCTCGTAGCGCAGGTCCTTCATCCAGCCCGAGACCACCCGGCCGTAGCGCGAGATCATCATCATGTTGAAGAAGTGCATGGCGCCGAGCATCAGCACCGAGACGCCGATCTTGCTGCCGATGTGGGCGATCGGGTTGCTGATCAGGGCGTCGGCGCTCCAACCGTCCAGGCGGATCGCGATGAAGCCGACGTTGATGAGGTAGAAGCCGACCACGAGCAGGTGATTGGTCGATTTGGCCAGGATTTCGTTCTGGCCGAAGCACATCACCAGGAACACCTCGCCGTTGCGCGACAGGGTCCGGGCCACCCAGATGGTCATGGCAATGGAGATGGCCAGGTAGGCCAGCAGGCTGATCTGGGTCAGCAGGTGTTCGTTGATCATGGTCGTCCGCCTCTATGGTTTAGTCATTTGCTTATTTAACTAAAATGCTAAATCAATGCCGGACGAAGTCAAGCGCCGTTCGTCGGGCGACGCGGGGCGGGATAAGGATTGGAGGATTGAACGCTGGCGTTCGGACCGGCGGGGGTTCGCGCCAAGGCCGCTGGATCCGGGGCGAACCAGGGATCGCAGCGGGAGCAGGCCGCCAGGAGCGGCTACGGCGCCAAATCGGGGACGTACAGGGCCCCGGGCCCAAGACGGCGGCGCTGTACGGCCGCTCGCCAAACCGGGCAGGACGATGCGAACCGCAACGCCCTGCCCCGCATTCCTACGACGCGGATCAGGCCCGCGCGCGCTTCGGGAAACCGACCATGCGCTTGAGATCTTCGTCCCACAGCTTCAGTCGCGCGCACTTGAGGCTGGACCACAGGGTCAGCTTGGGCGCGGCCTGCAGCAGCGGGCTGGACTCGTAGGCCTCGCGCAGACGGTAGTTCGGGATGCGGCTGGCGAGATGGTGGATGTGGTGGTAACCGATGTTGCCGGTGAACCAATGCATCACCCGCGGCAGGTCGTAGAACGAGCTGCCGGCGATCGCGGCCTCATGCGAGTTCCAATCGTCCTTGCGCGTCCAGTAAGCGTCTTCGAAGGTGTGCTGGACATAGAACAGCCACACGCCCATCGCGCCGGCCAGCAGCACGATCGGCAGATGCACCATCAGCACGGTGTGCCAGCCGATCGTGAAGCCCATCGCGACGAAGGCGATGATCAGCATCAGGTTGTTGAGCAGCACGCTCGCCCATTCCTTCTTCCAGCTGAAGGGCAGATCGAACGGGAAGCGGTGCTTGAGCACGAACTGGTACATCGGGCCGATGCCCAGCAGTACCGGCGTGCTGCGATAGAAACGGTAGCTCAGGCGGCCGAGCCAGGAACGCGCGCGGTACTCGGCGACGGTCAGGGTCTCGATGTCGCCCATCTCGCGGCGGTCGAGGTTGCCCGAGGTGCCGTGGTGGACGGCATGGGTCTTCTTCCAGTAGCCGTAAGGGAACAGGGTCACCAGGCCCAGGCAGCGGCCGACGATGTCGTTGGCGCGGCTGCTGGCGAAGAACGAGCCGTGTCCGCAATCG
Organism: uncultured Lysobacter sp.; assembly: GCA_946480055.1. The sequence goes on from CAMLID010000007.1 coordinate 33,975, forward strand.
TGCTGGATGATGAAGATGCGCACGTACAGGCCTGCCGCGGGCAGCGACAGCAGCAGCGTCCAGCCGTAGCCCCATTGCGCGACCACGCTCCAGGCCATCAAGGTCCAGATCGCGGCGAACGGAATCAGGGTGTTGATCAGTTGCCAGACCGCCCGTCCCAGGTGCGGCTTGGCGAAGCGCGCGCACAGCTGGCGCAGGTTGGGTACGGAGGCTTGCGAATCGTCTGCGGCGCTCAAGCGGGATTCTCCAGAGGAAGACCCATTGTCGGCGTCGCGCGATGTCCTAGCAATGACGTTCGCTGGCGTATGGTTGTGATCGTCATTCAGATTCGCGGCGCCGGCGCCATCGCCGCTACCCTATCGGCATGGCCGCCTGGCACGTCTACCTGATCGAATGCCGCGACGGCAGCCTCTACACCGGGGTCGCGGTCGACGTGGCGCGCCGCTACGCCCAGCACACGGCCGGCAAAGGCGCCCGCTACACCCGCTCGCATCCGCCGCTGCGGCTCCTAGTCAGCTTCGAATACCCGGACCGATCCGCGGCCTTGCGCGCGGAATATGCGATCAAGCAGCTCAGCCCGGAGCGGAAATGGGCGCTTGGGGCCGGGGCTCAGCCGCCGCCCGGCTGAACCGAGGGCTGAGCCGGGGGTAACTCATGGTGGCCGGGGGCGCCGCCGCTACAGCCTCGAGCCAGGGCGCGCCGGAACGTTCGCAGGATGCAGTGACAACCGCTTCATCGCGACCACCCAGCCTCGCGACGATGCGGTTCGCCTGCGGCTCACCGCATCCTACGAACCGCCGTTGCCCTTGCCGCGGCATTGAAATCCATAGCCCCGCACCACGACGAACACCCGTAGACCCGAAGGGCGGTGCGCAGGATGCGCGTCGTTTTTCGAAGGGACAGGGATGTCCCGTCGAAAAATCCCCGCGCACGCCCCGCACTCGCACGGGAGGGTTGTCTAGGCAAGCCCTTCTCTTTGGTTACTTTTGACCGAAGGGAATCCAGGCGGACTCTTGGGCTAGCAAGAGAAAGTGACCCGCACGCGCAGCGGGCGGAAGCCGTTGATCTAGGGAAACGAAACCATCGCAGAGCCCCGGAGTTCGCGGTCGCGGCTCGCGCCGCTCCCACGGAAAGCGGGAATGGACCGAAACGGCACCGCCGCCGGCGGGCGGAGTTCGCGGTCGCGGCTTACGCCGCTCCTACCCCAAGGCGTGAATGAATCAGGCGCAGCCGCGGGGCTGACGATCGCGGCTCACGCCGCTCCCACAGAAATGCAGAAGGCAGAGCCGTAGCGAAACCTTCGCCGGGCAGGCAGAGTTCGCGGTCGCGGCTTGCGCCCCTCCTACCCCGGAGCCAAGCAGGGCAGACCCGGCAGCCGAGAGGTCCGCGATGATGCGCTTGAACTCACCCTACGTTGCCTCTAAGCGCCGGCGTTCGGGATCAGCACGATCTTTCCGGTTCGCTCGCCGGCAGCGGCAGCCGCTACCGCCTGCTTGATCTGGTCGATCCCGTACGTCGCCTGCACCCGCGCCGACAACTTGCCCTGCCCGATCAAAGCCGCCAGTTCGCCGAACAAGGCCGCCCGCCGCTCCGGCGGCGCGCTGCGGTACCAGCGCGCCAGCCAGAAGCCGCGCAGGGTCACGTCGCGGAACACCAGCGAAGCCGGCGACACGGCGCAGGGCTCGCCGCTCATGGCGCCGTAATTGACCACCACTCCGCCTTCGCCCAGGGACTGCGCCAAACGCTCGGTCGCCAGACCGCCGACCGCGTCCACGCCGAGCCGGATCTTCGCGCCGCCGGTCACCTCGCGCACACGCTTGGCCAGATCGTCGCCGTCGACCAGCACCGCGTCGGCGCCGAGCGCGAGCACGTCCTCGCGCGCCGATTCGCGGCGCACCACGTTGAGCGTCTTCAGTCCGCGCAAGGCGGCCAGTTGCACCAGATAGCCGCCGACCGCGGAATTGGCCGCGTTCTGGATCACCCACTCGCCCGGGTCCAGGTCGACGAACTCCGACAGAAGCAGGCGCGCGGTCGGCGGATTGACCGTGATCATCGACAGCTGCACCGGATCGGCCTCGTCGGGCAACGGCGTCAGCGAGCGCGCGTCGGCAACCACGTGCGTGGCCCAGGTCCCGCCGCCGATCGGCAGCAGCACGGTACGGCCGAGCGCGGGCGCGGACACGCCGTCGGCCAGGGCCAGCACGCGCCCTACGCCTTCGTTGCCGCCGACCGCCGGCAGGGGCGGCAAGATGCCGTACTGACCGGTCAGGGTGAGCAGGTCGGAGGGGTTGATGGGCGCCGCCAGCACTTCCACCAGCGCCTGGCCCGGTCCCAATGCGGGCCGTTCGCACGCCACCGCTTCGATCACGTCCTGCGGCACCGGGCCGCGCGCCGCATACCTGGCCTGCTTCATATCCGCACCCATCGTGGTCGCCCGCGGTCGGGCAAGAACGCCCACGTTACTCCGCCCGCTGCGAATCTGCGGCTTGCGCGGCGGCGTCGGCACTGCGACCCTGCGCATCGTTCTCCACGCGCCGGTGCCATGTCCCCGATCGAATTCGAACTCGACCGCGATCACGTCGAACTCAACCAGTTGCTGAAACTGGTCGGCCTGGCCCACAGCGGCGGCACCGGCAAGGCCATCGTCGCCAGCGGCGCGGTCACGGTCGATGGCCAGGTCGAGCTGCGCAAGACCTGCAAGATCCACGCCGGCCAGGTGGTGCGTCTGCAAGGGGTCGAAATCCGGGTCGTCGCGGCGCGCTGAGGCGCGCAGACCCACCCCACGGCGGGCGCCCCTGACTTTGGTTGGGCGACGAACGGCAGCGGACCGGCCGACAGCCATCGCGCACCATGCGCCGATGCAGCCCTCGCCCGCCGCCGCCCGCCGTCACGCCGCGATCGCCCTCGCGGTCGCCGCCTTCGCCTACCTGGGCTCGCTCTACGTCCTGCAGCGACTGCCCGGCGCAAGCCTGGCCGATCCGCTGTTCCTGTTCGGCGTGATCGGGCTGGCGTTCCCCGCATTGGCTTGGGTGCTGACCCGCAAGCCGCAGCATCCGCCGCGCGCGCAGGGCCGCTCGCGCCTGCCGGGCGTGCTGATCTATCTGGCGATGTTCTCGCTGCTGATCCTGGGCTGGGGCTTCAGCGCGCTCAACGAAGCCGTACCGGAAGACCCGGCGCAGTCGGTCGCCAAGCTCGCCTTGAAGCTGCTGACGATGGTGCTGCTGCCGGCCTGGCTGTTCCTGCGCCTGCGCGAGCGCGGCCCGGCGCCGTTCGGTGCGCGCCGGCTGTGGCTGGTGTTCGTGCTGATGTCGCTGGCCTATCTGGCGATGCAGGCGGTGTTCGGACGCGGCCTGATGTCCCTGTCGCAACTCGCCCCGGCCGCGACCACCCTACTGTGGGCGATCCCGCTGTGCTGGGTCTGGCAGACGCTGGAAGCGGGTCTGTGCGAGGAGCTCCTGTTCCGCCGCGTGCTGCAGGAACACGTCGCGCTCGCCACCGGCTCGCAGGTCGCGGCGATCGCCTGGGCCTCGCTGCTGTTCGGCCTGGCGCACGCGCCGGGCCTGTACCTGCGCGGCGCCAGCCTGCTCGAAGGCGTGGCCGAACCCACGCCGGGCTGGGCCGTCGCCTACTCGATCGCGATGATCGCGCCCGCCGGCATCGCCTTCGGCGTGCTGTGGGCGCGTACCCGTTCGCTGTGGCTGATCGTGCCGCTGCACGGCATGGTCGATCTGATCCCGCAACTGGCGCCCTTCATCCGCGAGTGGACCGGCGTCGCCTGAAGCGCGCCGCGCCTGAAGCGTGCCGCGCCCGCGTCAGGCGATCGGCAGATCCTCGTCGGCGCGGCACAGGGCGTCGTGCAGTTGCCGGATTTCCTCGGCCTGGGAATCGATCGCGCCCGCATCGCCGAGAGTCTCGACGTAACGACAGGACGCGTGGCCCAGCGCCGCGGCCGCGTAATCGGCCAGCCACTGCCGGCGTTCCGGCAGCTCGGCCTGTTCCGGCGACCATACCGCGACGGTCGGTTTGACCTTGCGCTTCATGCCGATACGCCACGGCTTCGGACTCACCCGTGCGCGGAAGCAGTTCTGCACCGCGCACATGGTCGCGTAGAGCCCGTCGGCGCCCAGCGCGCGAAAACTGTCGACGACCTCGGGCTCGCGCGGCGCGAAGCGGCGGTGCATCGCCAGCAGCCGGAAGCCGGCCGGGGTGCGGTAGACGCGCAGGTGCCAGTCCGGCCGCTGCGCCGCGAAAGCGCCGATGCGCTCGCGGGCGCGCCGCTCCGGCCCGCCGTTGGCGGCGTGCGCGCGTTTGCGCAGCCAGCCGACCACGAACAAGGCCGCAATCAAGCCGGCGAAGAACGTACCGATGCCCAGTCCTATCGAGCGCTGCCACAGGCCCAGCGCCACCGCTGCGATCAGCACCAGGACCACGGCGCGCCTGGACAGGCCGTCGTTGACCGGCTCGTCGAAGTCGACATCGACGAACAGCACATCCGGCGTGTTCAGGCACAGCGCGCCGTAGCTGTTGCGGGTGATCACCGCCTCGCCGTGGCGGTCGACGATCTCCTCGCGGATCGGCAGGCCCTGGGCGCCGCCGTAACCGACCTTGCGCTCGATGCGCGGCAGCTTTTCGCCGGCGACGACGCGATCGAAAGCTTCGCGCACGCGCGCCTGCGCATGCGCCTGGGCGTCGGCCAGGCTCACGTCCGACCAACCGAATCGGCGCACCGTGACCTGGCGCCGGTGCGTACGCTGTTGCAGGCGCGCCTCGGCCCAATAGGCTGGAACGATCATCCGCGAGCACCCTCCCCTTGAGTGGATCGCGATTCTAGCCGCAGGTCGGGCGGCACGATCGGGCGGCACGGTCGGCCCGCTCGCGGCGCCTGCCGTGCACGCCGATGGCGAGCCCCGGTCACCTCGTCCCGGACCGACGCGAATGCGGCCGGACGCGTCCTGAATCGGACACAAGTCACGTTATCATTGCCGTGTGAGTCGCCAGGGCGCCGGTCCGCCGTCGCCGCGCTCGCTTGGGGACCGACCGTCCGGCCGATGGCTATGCCGCCATCGCGCCTGCGGCCGGACGGGACGAACGGACTCCATCGGTGCCGGCATCGCGATGCCGGCTTTTTCGTTAGTCGTTGAAGGAATAACCGCACAATGAAGACCGCACACAGGGGAATTTCGCCCGGCAGCGCTACGCTGCTGGCCTGCGCACTGGGTTTGGGCCTGTCGCTGACCGCCACGCCCGCCTCGGCACAGCGCAAGAGCGCACAGGAACAACGCGCCGAGCAGACCGCGCAGATTCCGACCTGCACCAAGAGCCTGGGCACGATCTCGGTCATCGAGCCCGAAGATTCGGTCAACTGGTGGAGCGGCCAGCAGTTGCCCGCACCCAGCAAGCTGATCAAGGTGTTCGTCAGCAAGTCGCGCTGCTTCACCCTGGTCGATCGCGGCGCCGGCATGGACATGGCCATGCGCGAACGCGAATTGGCCTCCAGCGGCCAGCTGCGCGGCCGTTCCAACGTCGGCAAGGGCCAGATCAAGGCCGCCGACTACGTGCTGGTACCGGACCTGATCGCGCAGAACAACGATGCCGGCGGTAACGCCATCGGCGGCCTGCTCGGTGGTCTGATCGGCGGCAAGGCCGGCCAGGTCGCGGGTAACCTCAACTTCCGCAAGAAGACCGCGGACGTGGTCCTGACCCTGACCGACGTACGCTCGTCCGAGCAGGTCGCTATGGCCGAAGGCCACGCCAAGAAGACCGATATCGGCTTCGGCGCCAGCGGCGCGCTGTGGGGCAGCAGCGGCCTGGGTGGCGCCGGCGTGTCCGGTTACGCCAACACCGAACTCGGTCAGGTCATCACCCTGGCTTATCTGCAGGCCTACACCGAGCTGGTCGGCGAACTCGGCGGCGTGTCCGGCAATGCTTCGGCGTCCAACGCCCAGCAGGCCGTCACCGTGGTCAAGCCCGGCCGCCTGTACACCGATGCCAGCGGCAAGGGCAAGGTGGTTCGCTCGCTCGACGTCGGCATGATGCTTTACCCCACCGGCAACAAGAAGGGCACGATGTGGGAAGTCGAGGACGAGATGGGCAACAAGGGCTGGGTGTCTTCGCTCGCGCTCGAACTGTCCAAGTAAGTCCGTCGCCATCGCGATCGAGCAGGGGCCGCCGCAGGGCGGCCTTTTGCTTTGCGGCGGCGCGTCACCGTTCGGATCGAGGTGTGGAGCGTCGCTTCAGCGCTCCGGCCAATGCCAGGCGGGCGCGTCGAGCAGACCCTGCCCGGCCAGAACGCTGCGGCTCATCGACTTCTCCAGCCGCAGCGTGTTGCAGTCGGGCTCCTGTTCCAGCGCAGAGATCAGCCGCGACGCATGCGAGACCACCCAGACCTGGGTACGCCGCGACGCATGCGCGATCAAGCGCGCCAGGGCCGGCAGCAGGTCGGGATGCAGGCTGGTCTCGGGCTCGTTGAGCACCATCAGCGGCGGCGGCCGCGGCGTATGCAGGGCCGCGATCCACAGCAGGTAGCGCAGGGTGCCGTCGGACAGCTCGGCCGCCGACAGCGGCCGCAGCAGACCGTGCTGGCTGAATTGCAGGCTGAAACGGCCGTCCTCGCCGATCACGTCCACGCGCGCGCCCGGGAACGCGTCGGCGACCGCCACATCGAGCGCGCGCGGATCGCCGAGTTCGACGATGGTCTGCCAGGCCGCGGCGAGGTCGCGGCCGTCGTGGCTCAGCACCGGCGTGCGCGTGCCCAGTTGCGGCAGCCGTGCCGGCGACTCGCCGTCGGCACGAAAGTGATCGTAGAAGCGCCAGCCGCGGATGGTCTCGCGCAAGCTCAGCACCTCCGGTGCACCGACGGGGTCGGCGATCTGGCCGTACAGGCTTTCGTAGGCGTTGAGGTGTCCGGCCACCGTGCGCCAGCCGCGGCCATCGCGTACGCGCGCCACCGCACCGCGGCGATCGACCAGCAGATTGGCTGGACGCAGGAAGGGCCCGCTCCAGATCACTTCGCGCTTGATCTCCGGATCGAGCGAGAATGCCGACTGCGACGGCGCCGGCAGACCGAGGTCGATCGCATAGCCGAATTCGTCGCTGGCGAAGCCCAGGCGCAAGGACACCGCATTCTGGCGCGGCCCACCCTGCACCGGCACTTCGCCGCGTTGCATGCGTGCCGAGTGTTGCTCCGGCCCTGCCCACAGCGTGGAACGCAGCCCACCTTCGCGCGCCAGCGCCGGCACCACCCCGCCCTGCGCGGTTTCGGCGAGCAGGCGCAGCGCCCGGTACAGGTTCGACTTGCCGCTGCCGTTGGCGCCGGTCACCAGGTTCAAACGCCCCATCGGCACGACCAACTCGTGCAGGGAACGGTAATGGGCGATCGCGAGTGTCGTCAGCATGGCCGCATGGGTATCGAATCGAAGGGGAGTGTTGCGCATTGGAGCCGGCGCGTATCGCAGATACTGCGACACGTCGGTAGTCGCGGCCATGTTTCATCCGGTCTTAAACCATGGAGTGGCATGTTTTGCGCGCCAGCCCACCACGGCTGCGCACCTGCCCGCAGACACGGAGGATGTATGAGCTACGTCGATGGTTTCGTCCTGGCGGTACCGCGCAAGAACCTGGCCGCCTACAAGCGCCTGGCTCGTAAGTCCGGCAAGGTCTGGCGCGAGCACGGCGCCCTGGCCTACGTCGAATGCGTCGGCGACGACGTCAAGCCCGGCAAGGTCACCTCGTTCCCGCAGGCGGTGAAGCTCAAGGCCGACGAAGTCGTGGTGTTTTCCTGGGTCGTGTACAAATCGCGCGCGCAGCGCGACCGGATCCTGGAAAAGGTCATGAAGGACCCGCGTCTGGCCGACACCATGGACCCGAAGAAACTGCCCTTCGACGGCATGCGCATGTTCTGGGGTGGCTTCAAGACCATCCTCGAGCTGTGATCACCGGATATGCGCCGGCCGCGCCGCATCCGGCGCGGCCGGCTGCCGCGCGCCTTTACCGGCCGCCGCGGGACTGAAACAATCGAGCGCAATCGCAAAGCCGTCGGGAGAACGGATGCGCTCGACACGCCACCTGCTGCTCGCACTGCTGCTAACGCCAGGGCTGTCCGCCTGCCAACCCGCAGACCCTGAAGCTGCGCATGACGATACCGGCCGCATCGCGTTCGCCGACGCCGCCGCGACCCGGGTCAGCAGCGAACGCGCGCCGCTGCCGGCGCGCTACGCCGCCGCCCTGCCCGAGACCATCGCCGATCTGGAGCACTGGTGGGACGATCACGAGCGCTTCCCGCCGCCGTCGCATGCGATCGATGGCGTCGTCAGCGGCGATGCCGGTTGGATCGGCCGCCTGCGCCGCAGCGCCGAACGCGTACCCGCCGGCGAAATGCGACGCTGGGCGGCGATCTGGCAGGACAAGCTGGAGTATCGCGACGTGCGACCGGCGTTCTGCACTTCGACGCGCGCGATCGCCGCCGAACCCGACTCGACCCTCCGTCGCGCGCTGATGCCCGCGTTCGCCAAGCACTGCGCCGGTCCGGAAGATGCCGCGGCGGTGTTGCGCAACGACACGCCGGACGCGGCCGTACTCGACTACTACAGCCAGGACCGACAGAACGGCGGCCAACGCCCGGCGTTCGGGCAACGACTCGCGCGCGCCGCGCGCAACGTCTTCCAGGGCGACGACGAGCAAGCCGCGCGACGGGCGGCCTTCGCGCTGGCCGAACTGCACCAGCCCGAAGCCGATGCCACGCTGCTGACCCTGCACAGCGAGATCCGCGACCAAGAACGCGCCGACCAGGTCGCGATGGCCTTCCTCCGCTCCGACAGCAGCCCCGGCCACACCCAGGCGCAACTGGCCTGCACGCGTCGACCGCAGGACCCGATGTGCGAAGAACTACGCAAGCCCAAGCCAACGGTGGCTACGCAATCGCATAAGGCCCCCGACCGGCCGCCTCCGGCGAAAGTCCGCGCGCGTATCGAACAACTGCAGAACCAGGGCTTCGCGCGCGTGGGCGACATCGACCCGAGCAAGCTGGAAAGCGAGGATGCGGTCGCAGTGCTGCAGGCCGCCGGCTACGCGCATTGGTTCGATGTCGAAACCGGGGAATTCCCCAACCAGCACGACGGCCTGCTGCGCGAACTGGCCGAGCTGGTGCGGCCTACGCTGGACGGTGTCGTGTTCGAGGAGGTCGCGCCGAGCGACGACGAAGGCCCGTACCAGCTGTTCGCCTACGCCGACGGCATGCGCTACCGCACCCAGGCCGAGAACCACGGCGACTGGTACGACGTCGACGCCGTGCTGCGCCTGCTCGATGCGCTGTTGCAGGCGCGCAAGTCCTCCGACCGCTACCTCGCCCTCGACACCGGCGACCAGACCCTGGTCGTGGTCGGCGGCCCGCGCCGCGCGATCGACGCCGCGCTGGCGCAGAAGCTGCTCGTCCCTGGCGACCCGGCCGAGGCCGAGCGCGCGGGCAAGGCCTTCGAAGCGCAGGTGCTGGATCAGCTGCGAGACGGATCAGGCAAGTGAGGCCCCAGCGCTGAACGCGCGAACGGCCCGCGAACGCGGGCCGTCCTCGCTTGCCGTTGCGGCCAACCGACGCGAAACGCCGGCCTAGACCTGCACGGTCTTCCAGCGCCCACGCGTGAACAGCCACAGCGTGAACAGGCCCACCGAGGTCTCCGAGACGAACACGGCCCAGAACACGCCCGAATGCTGCCAGTTCAGGGATATGGCCAAGAAGTACGACAGCGGAATCTGGATCATCCAGAAGAACACTACGTTGATCTTGGTCGGCGTCATCGTGTCGCCGGCGCCGTTGAAGGCCTGCACAGTGACCATCCACCAGCCGTACACGAAGAACGAGTACGACAGGATCCGCAGCCATTCCGCGCCGATCGCCACGACCTTCGCGTCTTCGGTGAAGAAGCCGACCAGCTGGCTCGGGAACAGGAAGAACAGCACCGACACGATCATCAGGTAGGCCATGTTGTACCAACCGATGCGCCACACCGAGGCTTCCGCGCGTTCGGGCTGCTCGGCGCCCAGGTTCTGGCCGACCAGCGTCGCTGCCGCGTTGGACATGCCCCATGCCGGCATCATCGTGAACATCATGATCCGTATCGCGATGGTGGCGCCCGCCACCGCCTCGCTGCCGACGCTGGCCAGGATGCGCATCAGGAAGATCCACGAGGTCATCGCCACGATCATCTGGCCGATGCCGCCCAGCGAGGTGCGCACGATGTGCCAGAGCACCGCGCCCTGCCAGGCCAGATGCGCGGCCGTCACCCGGATGTGCTTGCCGCCGTGGAACAGCACCCACAACTGGAACAGCACGCCGATCCCGCGGCCGATATTGGTGGCGATGGCGGCGCCCTCGATGCCCATGGCCGGCACCGGTCCCAGGCCGAAGATCAGCAAGGGGCACAGCAGGATATTCAAACCGTTCGACAGCCACAGCACGCGCATCGCGATGGCCGCGTCGCCGGCGCCGCGAAAGATCGCATTGATCACGAACAGCAGCACGATCACCGCGTTTCCGCCCAGCATCCATTGCGTGTAGCGATAGCCGTGCTCGATGCTCCAGGCGTCGGCGCCCATCAGCCGCAGCAGGTCCTGCGCATAGACGATGCCGACCAGCGCGGGCGCCACCGACACCAGCAGCGCGACCAGAATCGCCTGCACCGCGGTCACCGCAGCCTGCTCGCGCTTGCCCTCGCCGATCCGGCGTGCCACCACCGCGGTCACCGCCATCGCCAGGCCCATCGCCACGGCGTACAGCAGGAACAAGTAGCTTTCGGTCAGCCCCACCGTCGCCACCGCCGAAGGCCCGAGCTTGGCGACGAAGAAGATGTCGACGACCGCGAAGGTGGACTCCAGCACCAGTTCCAGCACCATCGGCACCGCCAGCAGGAACACCGCCCGCCGCATCGGGATCTTGGTGTAGTCGGCGTTGGTGCCGCGCACGGCCTCGCGTATTTCGCTCCACAGCGAGCCGGTGGGCACATGCGGGGTAGCCGTGTCGGACTCTGGGGCGGTTGGGGTTGGCTGACTCATCGGGACCTATCCATGCGCTGGAGGGACGGGAGTACGGCGGAGGCCGTCGTACCGGACTACTGGTACGACGAACCAGGGGCGGCGAATTCGACATGCGGGGGACCAATCCGCCGTTGGTCGTCCCATACTCGACCAATAGCCCATGCATCCTGCCGCGTCGCCGTCTCAGAGGCTGGGACGGCCGCCCTATTCAGCTAGATTTCGATGGAGACGAACACTGTCGGATAGTTTGAAGCGTCGCATCGCGCCGGGTGTGTTCGGACGTCGCACACGTCGGAGCCACGAGGAAAAGGATACAGATCCAATGTCGATCCTGGCCCCACTCGTTCGTCGAAGATAGTGAGGGCTACACCTCGCCTAGGAGACTATCGATGACCGGCACCGTCCGTTTGCACCGCGTTCTCACCACCCCGCCCGAGCGCGTGTACCGCGCGTTCCTAGACGCCGCCGCGCTCTCCAAGTGGCTGCCGCCCGATGGTTTCACCTGCACCGTGCACGAGCTGGACGCGCGGGTCGGCGGCAAATACCGGATGAGCTTCACCAATTTCTCGACCGGCAACGGCCACAGCTTCGGCGGCACTTACCTGGAGCTGGTGCCGAACGAACGCATCGTCCACGACGACCGCTTCGACTCCCCCGACTTGCCCGGCACCATGGTCACCACGATCAGCCTACGCGCCGTGTCCTGCGGCACCGAGCTGCAGGTGGTTCAGGAAGGCATTCCCGACGTGATCCCGGCCGAGCAGTGCTACCTCGGATGGCAGGAATCGCTGACCCTGCTGGAACGGCTGGTCGAGCCGACCATTCCCGAGTGAGCGCGGCGCAACATTCCGACCGCTGAAACGAACGACGGCCCGGGGAGACCGGGCCGTCGTTCGGCTGCGCGCGGCGCAAGCCGCGAACCTGTAGCTACCCGTCGCGGCCTCAGAGCATCGGCAGCTTCAGCCCCTGCTCCTTCGCGCAGGCCTGGGCGATCTCGTAACCCGCGTCGGCGTGGCGCATCACGCCGGTGCCGGGATCGTTCCAGAGCACGCGCGCGATACGCCGGTCGGCCTCCTCGCTGCCGTCGCAGACGATGACCACGCCGGAGTGCTGCGAATAGCCCATGCCGACGCCGCCGCCGTGGTGCAGCGAGACCCAGGTCGCGCCGCCGGCGACGTTGAGCATGGCGTTGAGCAGCGGCCAGTCGCTGACCGCGTCGCTGCCGTCCTTCATCGCTTCGGTTTCGCGGTTCGGCGAGGCGACGCTGCCGCTGTCGAGGTGGTCGCGACCGATCACCACCGGCGCTTTCAGCTCGCCGTTGCGGACCATTTCGTTGAAGGCCAGGCCGAGCTTGTGGCGCAGGCCCAGCCCGACCCAGCAGATGCGCGCCGGCAGGCCCTGGAAGCTGATGCGCTCGCGCGCCATGTCCAGCCAGCGGTGCAGATGGGCGTCGTCGGCGATGATTTCCTTGACCTTGGCGTCGGTCTTGTAGATGTCCTCGGGGTCGCCGCTGAGCGCGACCCAGCGGAACGGGCCGACGCCGCGGCAGAACAGCGGCCGCACGTAGGCCGGCACGAAGCCCGGGAAGTCGAACGCGTTGGCGCAGCCTTCGTCCTGGGCCATCTGGCGGATGTTGTTGCCGTAGTCGAAGGTCGGGATGCCCTGCTGCTGGAACGCGAGCATGGCCTCGACGTGCACGCGCATCGAGCGCTTGGCGGCGTCGCGCACGCCTTCGGGATCGGTCTTCTGCGCGGCCAGCCACTGCTCGACGGTCCAGCCGATCGGCAGATAGCCGTGGACGGGATCGTGGGCGCTGGTCTGGTCGGTGACCGCGTCCGGACGCACGCCGCGGCGCACGAGTTCGGGCAGCACTTCGGCGGCGTTGCCGAGCAGCGCGATCGAACGCGCCTCGCCAGCGGCTGTGTACTTGGCGATGCGCGCGAGCGCGTCGTCCAGGTCGCTGGCCTGCTCGTCGACGTAGCGCGTGCGCAGACGCATGTCGATGCTGCTCTGCTTGCATTCGATGTTGAGCGAGCAGGCGCCGGCCAGCGACGCGGCCAGCGGCTGCGCTCCGCCCATGCCGCCCAGGCCGGCGGTCAGGATCCACTTGCCCTTGAGGTCGCCGCCGTAATGCTGGCGGCCCATCTCGACGAAGGTTTCGTAGGTGCCCTGGACGATGCCCTGCGAACCGATGTAGATCCAACTGCCCGCAGTCATCTGGCCGTACATCATCAAGCCCTTCTTATCGAGCTCGTTGAAGTGCTCCCAGGTCGCCCAATGCGGGACCAGGTTGGAGTTGGCCAGCAGCACGCGCGGCGCGTCGACGTGGGTCGGGAACACGCCGACCGGCTTGCCCGATTGGATCAGCAGGGTCTCGTTGTCTTCGAGCTCGCGCAGCGATTTCAGGATCGCGTCGAACGAGGGCCAGTCGCGCGCGGCGCGGCCGATGCCGCCGTAGACCACCAGTTCGGCCGGGTTCTCGGCCACTTCCGGATCCAGATTGTTCTGGATCATGCGGTAGGCCGCCTCGCTCAACCACGACTTGCAGGTCTTCTCGCTGCCGCGCGGAGCGCGGATCACGCGGGTGGGGTCGTTGCGGCTGGCTGCGGACATGGCGGTTTCCGGCGTTCGAGGGTGAACGAAATTATCGCGCCGCGTTCTCGGCAGCCGCCAGCACGCGCAAGCCGTCGGCGACGATTGCGTGGGTCTTTTCGCTCGGAATTGCCGCGCTGCAGGCAAAATGTATACGCTGTACACATGAGTGCGCCCGCCGCTACCGCCGATCGGATCCTGCGCGCCGCCCGCGTCCTGTTCGAACGCGACGGCGCCGATGCGGTCAGCATGCGCCGCATCGCCGAGGCGGTCGGAATCACGCCGATGGCGATCTACCGTCATTTCCCGAATCGCGACGCTCTGCTCAAGCGCATCAGCGACGACAGTTTCCAGGAGATCGCCCACCACTGGAGCGCGCGCAACGAAGGCGGCGACGTGATCGCGCGGCTGAAGGCGATCCAGCGCATCTATCTGGACTACGCGCTCGCCCACCCGCATCTGTTCGATCACGCCTTCTCGGCCCGGCGCGAAGACGCGCGGCGCTATCCGGAAGACTTCCACGCCCGGCGCTCGCCGACCTTGAACGTGGTCGCCGATGTGGTGAGCGAGGCGCAGCAGGCCGGCCTGCTGCGCCAGGACGATGCCTGGGACGTGGCGATGACCTTGTGGGCGCACACCCACGGGCTGATCGCGCTCTACCGCGCTGGTCGCTTCAGCTACGACGAGCGCCGCTTCCGCGATTTCTACGAAGCCTCGCTGGGCAGGCTGCTGGACGGACTCCGGAGCTGAGCGCGGCGACGTCCGCGACCAGCAGGGTCCGCACGCTGCGAATACGAAAACGCCCGGCTGCTGGAACCGGGCGTTTCGGTAACGACGGGTGCCGCTTCAGTGGATCGACGGATCCAACTGACGCAGCGCTTCGGCGATATCGGTCTGGCCGGTGCGGTCGATGTCGTCGCGGGTGTAGACGCGGCCGTTGGCGGCGACGCAGCGCTTGCGGCCCTTGCCGTCGGTAGCGGAACGGTCGCGGATGTGCGTCCCGGTCTGACGCAGGCAGTTGCGGTCGATGTCGGTCTTGGACTTGGTATCGGCCTGGACCTGGGCCTGGGTGGCGCCATCGGTGCGCACCGACGCGTCGGCCTGTGCCGAGACCGAGGCCTGCTGCGCCGAGGCCGCGAAAGCGCAGGCCGCGAGCAGGCTGGCGAGCAATACACGTTTCATAGAAGCACCTCGGAATCGCGTTGGGGATCGGCGGACCGTAGCCGCCGCACGCCCACCATACGCCTCCAGGCACACTCGGCGCGTGCCGCCCCAGCCCGCGTTTAGGCGTTCGTCAGCCTCGCGGGCAGGTCGTGCGCCGGGCGTCACGGAACGCCATCGCCTCGGCCGAGGTCACCGGCTTGCCCTCAATGCCGTCATCGAACAACACCCGCCAGACACCGTCTGCATCGCGGTGCCAGACCGAGTGGAAGGTCCCGATCGAAAAGCGCTGCTTGGCGTCGGGTGCGAGGTCTTCGAACAAGGACGGCCCGCTGGACCAGGCCACGTCCTTGGCACCGCCGATGGTCACGCGCGTTGGGTACCACTCCAGCCGTACCGCCTTGCCTTCGATGATGCCGGCCCAGCGCTGGGCGATGGCATCGCGGCCGCGAGTCGGGGCCGCGCGGCTGGCCCCGAACGCGGCGCCGGCCTGCAGATGCGACGCGAATGCGGCCGCATCGTGGTCGGCAACCGATTGGGCGAAGCTGAGTTCGCGCGCCCAGACCTCGCATTCCCTGGCGCTGAGCACAGGCCCGGGGTTCGGCGGCGGCAGCGGGTTTTCCATCACCACCGGTTCGGGCCTGGACCCGACCTGAGCCCAAACCGGCAACCCTGCGGCCAGAGACAACGCCACGGCGGCGCAACGGACGGCGATACGGCGCATGGCGACTCTCCGGGCAAAGGGCCAGGCCACTATCGGCACAGAACAGGTACGCCGCCAGCGACAGAAGTCATAGCGGCGACCGCAATGCCGACGTCTGGCCGCAATCTGCGCCCGTTATCATTCCGGCATGCGTTCCTATCTTTCGGCGGCCGCGACCGCCCTGCTCGCCCTTGCCCTGACCGCCTGCGCCACCCGCACCCCGCAATCCGCGGAGCCCGTGCCGGTGCTGCTGATCTCGATCGACGGCTTCCGCAACGACTATTTCGAGCGCGGCATCACGCCCAATCTCGAACGCATCGCCCACGACGGCGTGCGCGCGGCTTGGATGAACCCCTCGTATCCCTCGCTGACGTTCCCGAACCACTACAGCATCGTCACCGGCCTGCGTCCGGACCACCACGGCATCGTCCACAACAGCATGTGGGAGGACGGGCTGGGCGATTTCCGCGTCGCCGACCGCAAGGCCGTCGGCGATACGCGCTGGTGGGGCGGCGAGCCGATCTGGGTCGGCGCCGAAAAGGCCGGCCTGCGCAGCGCGACCCTGTTCTGGCCCGGCAGCGAGGCGCCGGTGCAGGGTGTGCGGCCGACGCGCTGGCAACCGTTCGACGAAAAGATCTCGGCCGACGCACGCGTCGACGAAGTGCTGGGCTGGCTCGGCGAATCCGCGGCGACGCGGCCGCGCGTGATCACCCTGTACTTCGACGCCCTGGACAAGGCAGGCCACGAATACGGTCCGGACTCCGCGCAAGCGCGCGAGGCCACCCGCACCATCGACGCCGCCCTGGGCCGCCTGCTCGACGGCCTGGCCGCGCGCGACCAGTTGGAACGGGTGAACCTGATCGTGGTCTCCGACCACGGCATGGCGACCGTGGCCCCGGGTCATGCGATCGCGGTCGAGGACATGGTGTCGGTGCAGGAAGCGACCGTGGTCTCGATCGGACAGTCGATCGGGATCGCGCCGAAACCGGGCTTCGAGGCGGCGGTGGCGGCCAAACTGATCGGCCGTCACGAACACTACGAGTGCTGGCGCAAGGGCGAGCTGCCCGCGCGCTGGCATTACGGCAGCCATCCGCGCGTGCCGGCGATCGTCTGCCAGATGCACGAGGGTTGGGACGCGATCGAGCGCTCCGCATTGGCCAAACGCCCGAACGCTGACCGCGGCTCGCACGGCTACGACCCGGCGCTGGCATCGATGCGCGCGATCTTCCTGGCCCGCGGCCCGGCGTTCCGACGCGGCGCGACACTGCCCGCGTTCGACAACGTCGACGTCTATCCGCTGCTGGCGCGTCTGGTCGGCATCGCACCGGCGCGCAACGACGGCGACATCGCGCCGTTGCTGCCGGCCCTGCGCGACGACGCCAAGACGCCTTAACGCACTTCGATCTTCCAGGACACGCTGCGCACCGGCGCGACATCCTTCTCCCAGGCGCGGCGGTAGTCCATGCGCAATTCGCCCTGGCCCTTGGCGACCGCGCGGTAGCGCCAGGTTTGGGTGCCGCCGCCACCGATCGCGCCGGGATTGGACAGCGCCATCGACGGCTCGCCGACGGCTTCGACCGTGCCTGCGGCGGCGGCCTGATCGAAGATCCAGCCGTAGCCGGTGCTGGGATTGGCTTCCAACGCGATCGCGACGGTATCGCCCACGTGCAGGATCACCGGCGCGGCGGCATCGGCTGCGGTCAGGTTGCGTTCGGCGGATGCGGGCGGCGTGCTGGCACAGGCGCCGGCGGCGAGCGCGAGCGTGGCGGCGACGGCGAAACGGCGACGGTTCATGCGACTCCCTCCTGGATGCGTGCGCGGAGTATGCGCTGCGGGTGTAGAAACGGTGTCGACGCAGCCCCGAAAGACCATGTCCGAATTCGGCGAGTCCGGCCCCCGCGACGGTGCTAGCCTGCATTCCATGCCGACCTTCCCCGCCCCCGTCGCCCAAGACAGCCTGCCGCACTGGCGGGTCTGCGAGCAGGCGCGCCTGAGCCGCGACCCGCGCTTCGACGGCCTGTTCTTCACCGCCGTGACCAGCACCCGGATCTATTGCCGGCCGGTCTGCCCGGCTCCCGCGGCCAAGCGCGAGAACGTCCTCTACTACGGCAACGCCGCGGCCGCCGAAGCCGCTGGCTTCCGCCCCTGCTTGCGCTGCCGCCCCGAACTCTCGCCCAGCGACGGCGCCTGGCGCCGTGGCGACGCCGCGGTCGCGCGCGCGCTCAAGCTGATCGACCAGGGCCTGCTCGCCGAGCATCCGCTGTCGGCGCTGGCCGAACGCGTCGGCCTGGGCGAGCGGCAATTGCGGCGCTTGTTCGTGGAGCGCCTGGGCGCGGCGCCGATCGGCGTGCACGGCACCCGCCGCCTGCTGTTCGCCAAACAACTGCTGACCGAAACCGCTTTGCCGATCACCGAGGTCGCGATGGCCGCCGGCTTCGGCAGCCTGCGCCGCTTCAACGCCACCTTCCTGGAGGCCTATCGCATGGCCCCGCGCGATCTGCGCCGGCGTCCGAACGAGAACGCCACCGCCGGCGACGACACCCTGACTTTGCGCCTGGGGTACCGGCCGCCGTACGACTTCGCGGCGATGCTCGACTTCCTGCGCGGCCGTGCCCTGCCCGGCGTCGAGAGCGTCGACGAACACAGCTACGCGCGCGTGATCGGCCCGATCGAACGGCCGGGCTGGCTGCGCGTGAGCGCCTGGCCCGGCGGCGAGCACGCGCTGAAGCTGGAACTGCACGGACCGGCGCCATCGCGGCTGCTGGAGATCATCAACCGCCTGCGCCGCATGTTCGATCTGGATGCCGATCCGAACGCGATCGCCGACGCGCTGTCGGTGGACCCGCGTTTGCGGCCGCTGCTGAAGCGACGTCCGGGCCTGCGCCTGCCCAGCGGCTGGGACGGCTTCGAAATAGCGGTGCGCGCGATCCTCGGCCAGCAGGTCAGCGTCGCCGCCGCGCGCACCCTGGCCACGCGCACCGCGCAACGCTACGGGCAGGCCCTGCCGCAGTCGTTCGCGCCGGGCCTGGAGCACCTGTTCCCGACTCCCGACGCCCTGGCCGACGCCGACCTCACCGAGATCGGCCTGACCCGCGCGCGCGCCGCGACCGTACGCACGGTCGCGCGCGCCCTGCTCGACGGCAGCGTCGACAGCGGCGTGGGTTTCGGCGCCGAACGCACCCTGGACGAATTCGCCGCGCGCTGGGTCGCGCTGCCCGGCATCGGCCCGTGGACCGCGCACTACATCGCGATGCGCGCGCTCGGCCATCCCGACGCCTTCCCCGCCGACGACCTGGTGCTGCAGAAGGCGGTGCCCGAAGACGGCAGCCGCATGACCGCGAAAGCCCTGACCGCACGCGCCGAAAGCTGGCGGCCGTGGCGCGCCTATGCGGTGATCCACCTGTGGCGCGATTCGATGAGCGCCGCCAAACCGGTTGCCGCGGCCGCCGCGCCGCGCAAGCGCAGAAGCGCCGCCGCCCGCGCTCGCGACGCCGAACTCAGGACCGACGTCGAATGAGCCGCAAGCGCCAGTCACTGCAGGCCGCCGCGTCGCTCGCCATCGCGAGGAACTCCGCATGAGCAAGTACATCCGCCTCAAGGACGGCGCGATCACCTACCAGCGCATCGACAGCCCGGTCGGCTGCCTGCTGCTCGCCAGCGGCGACGACGGCTTGCGCCTGATCGAGTTCGAAGCGCCCTGGCACCCGGCCATGATCGACGAGCGCTGGCAGGAAGGCGACAACGGCGTGCTGCTGGAAACGCGGAAACAGCTGGGCGAGTACTTCGCCGGCACGCGTCGCGATTTCGACCTGCCGCTGGCGCCGCACGGCACCCCGTTCCAGATGCAGTGCTGGCGCACACTGGCACTGATTCCCTGGGGCGAAACCTGGAGCTACGGCCAGATGGCGCGGCACATGGGCCAGGCGAGCGCGATGCGCGCGGTCGGCGCCGCCAACGGCCGCAACCCGCTGCCCATCGTGCTGCCCTGCCACCGCGTGATCGGCGCCGACGGCAGCCTGACCGGCTTCGGCGGCGGCTTGCCGACCAAGCGTTTCCTGTTGGAACTCGAAGGCGCCCTGGCCCCGGCCGACGATCTGTTCGCCTGAGATCCACCCCGCCATTCGGCCTTGTGTAGGAGCGGCGCAAGCCGCGACCGTGATCCACGGCGGCCCGCGCAAAGCGGTTCGCAGTCGGTCCCCAGCACGCTGCGGGCGGAGTAGCGCCGTAATCGAAATGATGTGGTCGCGGCTTACGCTGCTCCTACCCCAAATCGACTGCGACCGCGCCGTAGGATGCGGTGAGCGCAGCGAACCGCATCATCGCGACGACCAGCCTCCCTTACCGCCCGCCGCAACACGTCGCCTCAAACCGACTCGAGCAAGTCGTGCATCGCCCGCCGATACCCCGCCGCGACCGCCTCGCGATCGCGATGCCGGCCCTCGGCGACGACGCGGCGGCCACCGACCCAGGTCTCGCGCACCGCGCCGCGGTTGCCGCTGAACATCCAGCGATCGAGCGCATCCTCGTCGCACGCGCCCGCGAACAGCGGCGCATCCGAATCCAGCACCAGCGCATCGGCGTACTCGCCGACCGCGAGCGTGCCGATCGCATGCCCGGTCGACGCCGCGGCGCTGGCCGCGACATCGCGCATCAGGGTGTCGCCGACGCTGGGCGAATCCGCATCCACCGCGATGTTGCGCCGACGCGTGATCAGACGCTGGCCGTACTCCAGCCAGCGCAGCTCCTCGATCGGCGATACCGAAATATGCGAATCCGAACCCACGCCCCAGCGCCCGCCCGCATCCAGGTAGTCGCGCAAGGGGAACAGGCCGTCGCCAAGATTGGCCTCGGTGGTGGTGCAGATCGCCACGGTCGCGCCGCTGCGCGCGATCGCGCGCGTCTCCTCGTCGTCGAGGTGGGTGGCATGGACCAGGGTCCAACGTTCGTCGACGGCGGCATGGTCGAACAGCCAACGCACCGGCCGCGCCTTGCGCACCGCCAGGCAATCCTCGACCTCGGCGACCTGCTCGGCGATGTGGATGTGCACGCGGCTGTCGGGAGGCAGAGCGGCGAGAGTGTCGGACATCCCCTGCGGCGGCACCGCGCGCAGGCTGTGCAGCGAGCAACCGATGCGCACGCCGTGATCGGTGTCGCCGCGCAGGCGCTGCAACAGGGTCAGATAGTCCTCGACCTGATGGCCGAAGCGGCGCTGGCGTTCGCTCAGCGGCCGCTCGTCGAAACCGCCGGTCATGTACAGCACCGGCAGCAGGGTCAGGCGGATGCCGGTGTCGCGCGCGGCGGCGATCAGCGCACGCGACATCGCCGCCGGATCCTCATAGGGACGGCCGTCGGGCGCGTGATGCAGGTAATGGAATTCGCAGACCGTGGTGTAGCCGGCCTCCAGCATTTCGACGTACAGCTGCGAGGCCACCGCGTACAGGGTCTCGGGCGTGAAGCGCGAGGCGAAGCGGTACATGGTCTCGCGCCAGGTCCAGAAACTGTCGCGCGGATCGGTCTGGCGTTCGGCCATGCCCGCCATCGCGCGCTGGAACGCATGCGAATGCAGGTTGGCGATGCCGGGCACGATGCGCTGCGCGCTGCCGGTGGGCTGGGCGCCGTCGAGGGCGAGGATGCGGCCATCGTCGTCGAGGCGCAATCCGGTGTCGTGGCGCCAGCCGGCGGGGGTCCAGAGCGTAGTCGCGTCGAGATTCTCCATGCCGCGGATTCTACAGACCCGTTGCGCTCGCGTGCCCTGCGCACGCCCGCGCTCGGTGCGTGCGCGCTCGGGAACACCGCATCGGCGAACCTGTCGCAACGCGCTGGCTCCTGCGTCCTCCGGCGCTGGGGCGGCTCCGTTAGAATCGGCCCATGAGCCGCCCCGACCCCAACGCCGCGTCCGCCGGCGACGTACTGACACCGCAGGACCTGCCGCTGGACGGCCTGATCGTCGGCGTCTCGCTGGCGACGCTGGATTCGGCCGACGGCTACGGCGAGATCGCCGACGCCGCACTGGGCTGGCGCGACGGCATCCTGCGTTACGTCGGCTCGCGCTCGGACCTGCCCGGCGACCCGGCCACGCTGGCGGCGCAGGTGATCGTCGCCGAGGGCTGGATCACTCCCGGCCTGGTCGATTGCCACACCCACCTGGTGTTTGCCGGCGACCGCGCGCGCGAGTTCGAGCTGCGCCTGCAGGGCGCGAGCTACGAAGAGATCGCGCGCAGCGGCGGCGGCATCGTCTCGACCGTGCGCGCCACCCGCGCCGCCGACGAAGACGAACTGCTGCGCCAGTCGCTGCTGCGCGCGCAGTCCCTGGTCGGCGATGGCGCGACCACGCTGGAGATCAAGTCCGGCTACGGCCTGGACTACGACAACGAGCGCAAGATGCTGCGCGTCGCGCGCCGCATCGGCGAGATCCTGGGCGTCGGCGTGCGCACCACCTACCTCGGCGCGCACGCCTTGCCGCCCGAATTCGCCGGCCGCGCCGACGACTACATCGCCGCGGTCTGCGCTTGGATGCGGCCGCTGCACGAAGAAGGCCTGATCGATGCGGTCGACGCGTTCTGCGAAGGCATCGGCTTCAGTCCGGCGCAGACCCGGCGCGTGTTCGAAACCGCGCGCGCGCTGGGGCTGCCGGTCAAGCTGCACGCCGACCAGCTCAGCGATCTCGGCGGCGCGGCGCTGGCGGCCGAGTTCTCGGGCCTGTCGGCCGACCACGTCGAGTACACGTCCGAATCCAGCGTGCGCGCCATGGCCGAACACGGCACGGTCGCGGTGCTGCTGCCCGGCGCCTTCCACGTGCTGCGCGAAACCCGCTTGCCGCCGCTGGACGCGTTCCGCGAGCATGGCGTGGCGATGGCCGTGGCCACCGATTGCAACCCCGGCACCTCGCCCCTGCAGTCGCTGCGTCAGGCGATGCAGCTGGCCTGCACGCATTTCCGCCTGACCCCGCTGGAAGCCCTGCGCGGCGCGACCACCCACGCCGCGCGCGCGCTGGGTTGCGCCGACCGCGGCGTGCTGCGGGTCGGCGCGCGCGCCGACTTCGTGCGCTGGCGCATCGGCCATCCGGCCGAGCTGTGCTACTGGCTGGGCGGCGCGCTCGCAGGCGACGTCTACGCCGGCGGCCGCCGCGTCGCCTGACCATCGCCAATCCATCGCGCTCCCTCCCAACCGCACGAGGCTTCCCGCATGCGTTCCCTGCTCGCCGTCGCCTGTACCCTCGCCCTGTTCGCAGGCGCCGCATGTGCCGACGAGGCCCTGAGCCCGGCACAGAAGCTCGCCCGCTCCGCGGTCATCGTCGATACTCATATCGACGCGCCGACCGAATTGCTCAAGCATTGGAACGACCTCGGCGTGGATTCGCCCAAGGTCGAGTTCGACTACCCGCGCGCGCGCCAGGGCGGCCTGGACGTGGCCTTCATGTCGATCTACACCTCGCCCGATCAGGACGCGGCCGGCACTGCTTGGCAGGTCGCCAGCACCCAGATCGACGCGGTCGAGGCCATGGTCGGGCGGCACCCGGACAAGTTCGCGATCCTGCGCTCGCCCGCCGACTACGCGCGCCAGATCGACGGCGGCCGCGTGCTGCTGGCGCTGGGCATGGAGAACGGCGCGCCGATCGGCGACGACCTCGCCCGCCTGCAGCAGTTCCACACCCGCGGCGTGCGCTACATCACTCTCGCCCACAGCCACAGCAACCGCATCGCCGACGGCTCCTACAGCCTGGATCGGCCGTGGAAGGGCCTGAGTCCGTTCGGTCTCAAGGTGGTCGCGGAGATGAACCGCCTCGGCATCATGGTCGACGTCTCGCACCTGACCGACGACGCCACCCGCGCCGCGCTCGCCGCGAGCCGCGCACCGGTGATCGCCAGCCATTCCGGCCTGCGCCATTTCACGCCCGACTTCGAGCGCAACCTCAGCGACGAGCTCGCCCAGGCCATCGCCAAGCAAGGCGGCGTGGTCCAGATCACTTTCGGCAACGCCTTCGTCGATCCCAAGACCGCCGGCGAGACCACCGCCTATTTCCGCGCGCGTCCCGAATTCGACCGCGAGCAGGCCGCCGCGGCCGCGCGCGGCGAGAAGCCCAGGACGGTCGAGGAATTCGACAAGGAATGGGAGCGCAACCATCCGCCGTTGGCGCATGCGGTCAAGATCGACGCGGTGCTGGACCAGATCGACTACGCGGTGAAACTGATCGGCATCGACCACGTCGGCATCGGCTCGGACTTCGACGGCGTCAGCGGCGCGCTGCCCGAAGGTCTGCGCAGCGTCGCCGACTACCCGAACCTGATCGCCGGACTGCAGGCGCGCGGTTACAAGGACGAGGACATCCGCAAGATCCTCGGCGAGAACCTGCTGCGGGTGTGGCGCGAGGTGGAGAAGGTTGCGACGGCTGGGAAGTGAGGCGATGGGCGATGACGCTCAGTGTGTAACGGCCCTCACCCCAACCCTCTCCCGCGAGCGGGAGAGGGAGCCGGTCCGCGGGCGGGTCGAGATGCGCTGGTAGTCGCTGGCTGTATCGCTCATAGCCGCGAACGCCGCCATTGCAGCGTTGCCGTTGCCGTTGCCGTTGCCGTTGCCGTTGCCGTTGCCGTTGCCGTTGCCGCGGCATTGAAATCCATTGAGCCGCACCACGACGAACAATCGTAGACCCGAAGGGCGGCGCGCAGGATGCGCGCCGTTTTTCGAAGGGACAGGGATGTCCCGTCGAAAAATCCCCGCGCAAGCACCGAGCTCGCACGGGAGGTTTGTCTAGGCAAGCCCTTCTCTTTGGTTACTTTTGACCGTAGGGAATCCAGGCGGACTCTTGGGCTAGCAAGAGAAGGTAACCCGCACGCGCAGCGGGCGGAAGCCTTTGACCTTGAGTAACGAAACCAACGTCGAAACCGCATTTCGCGGTCGCGGCTCGCGCCGCTCCTACCCCAAAGCGAGCAAGCGGAGCAGATCCGGCCGAGGGGCTGGCAATCGCGGCTTACGTCGCTCCCACAGAAGACAGAAGCGAACCGAAGCGAAGCCTTCGTCGGACAGGCGGAGTTCGCGGTCGCGGCTCACGCCGCTCCTACCCCAAAGCGAGCGCGCAGCTGGCGCGGCCACGGGGGCAGCAACACACGAACCTGCGATTCGTCAGGGCGGCGTCCCCTCAATTTCAAGGAGGAGCCAAGAACGAGGGTGGACTCGACGGGAAGAACGCGTCGGCCCAAAAACAAAAAACCCCGCCGAGGCGGGGTTTTTGGCGCAGCGTCGGAACCGACGCTTACTCCTTGGCAGCAGCCTTCTTGGCCACGACCTTCTTAGCCGCCGGCGCCTTCGCAGCCGGGGCCTTCGCGGTCTTCTTCGCGGCCGGCGCGGCGGCGGTACCGGCGGCCTTGGTCACGGCCTTGCGGGCGTTGCCGTAGCTGGAGTTGTAGCGCTTGCCCTTGGCGGTCTTGCGGTCGCCTTTACCCATGGTCGTGCTCCTGAATTAGCGTTAGTGCGGTATGCGGTCGCGCGCCGGACGGGCGCGGTCGACGAACGATCGGGCCCGCGCGTCGCGCGCGAGGCTGCGAAGCCTAGCACAAGCGGCTTTCGGGGTCCTGACCTGGACTCAGTGCGCGCAGCTGGCGTCGTGGACGTGGCCGTGGTTGAGGCGCAGGTTGGCCAGATGGGCCAGGCCGACCAGGGTTCCGCCCAGAGTCATCACGATCGCGTGCGGCACCACCGAATGGTGCAGCGGCGTGTACAGCACGCCCAGCCACAGCACCAGCAGACCCGGCGCCAGCAACGACAAGGCGCGCACGGCGTGGTGGCGTCGATAACCCCAGGCCACGCTGAACACGCCCAGCAGGGTCGCGAACACGACGAAGGCCAGCTCGAAGCTGTCGTCGAACCAGCCGGCCACGCCCAGGGTGGGCAGGAGCGCGATCAGCAGCGGCAGCAGGGCGCAATGGATCGCGCACAACAGCGAGCCGAAGGCGCCGATGCGGTCGAGGAAGCTGCGGGGACGTAGGGGAGGCATCAGAAACGCGGACAAGGGGAGGATGACTTCTGGGAGGGTGCAATTCGTATTTCGTTACTATATAACATTCCACACCCTCCCGCCACAGCCCCAATCCATGCCCTCCATGCTAGCCCGTCGCCCGCGCCGCAGCCTGCTCGCGATCGCCCTGACCCTCTCCCTGCCCCTGGCCGGCCCCGCCTTCGCACAGCAGGCCCCCGACAGCGACACCGCCAGCGACAAGCGCCACGACCAGCCCACCGACCTCGATTCGGTCGTGGTCACCGCCTCGCCGCTGCGCGCCAGCGCCGAAGACCTGGCCCAGCCGGTCGAAGTGCTGTCCGGCGAGAAGCTCGACGAAGCCCGCGGCGCGACCCTGGGCGAGACCATCGGCAAGCTGCCCGGCGTGCAGAGCTCCAACTTCGGCGCCGGCGTCGGCAGACCGATCATCCGCGGCCTAGAAGGCCCGCGCGTGGGCGTGCTGACCGGCGGCATGGCGACCCAGGACGTGTCCACGGTCAGCCAGGACCACAACGTCACCGTCGAACCATTCCTGGCCGACCAGATCGAAGTGCTGAAAGGCCCGGCCACCCTCCTCTACGGCAGCGGCGCGATCGGCGGCGTGGTCAACGTGGTCGATGGCCGCATCGCCGAGAAGCCGCTGGACGAAACCGTGTCCGGCCGCGCCGAGGTACGCCACGATACGGTCAACGACGGCTTCACCGGTATGGCCCGCGTCGATGCCATGGGCGCCGACGGCGCCTTGGTGCTGCACGCCGACGGCGTGTACCGCAATAACAAGGACTACCAGACTCCGCTGGGCCGGCAGCGCAACAGCTTCGTCGACACCAAGACCGGCGCGCTGGGCGCGTCGCTGGTCGGCGACCTGGGCTTCCTCGGCTTCTCGGCTTCGCGTTACGAAGACAGCTACGGCAATCCGGGCGAGCCTGGCGACATCGCCGCCGGCGAGGCGGGCGTGCATCTGGAAATGAAGCAGAGCCGTCTGGAGAGCAAGGCCGGCATCAACCAGGACTTCGGCATCTTCAGCGGCCTGCGCGCCAGCGTCGCCCACACCGACTACGAACACATCGAATTCGAAGGCGAGGAAATCGGCACCCGCTTCATCAACGAAGCCACCGAAGGCCGTCTCGAATTGACCCACAAGCCCTTCGGCGGCTGGGTCGGCGCGTTCGGCCTGCAGGGCTACGACCGCAAGTTCGAGGCGATCGGCGAAGAGGCCTTCGTGCCGCGCACCCACACCAAGGCCTACGGCGCGTTCCTGACCGAGCAGAACGAATGGGATGCGCTGCAGGTCGAACTGGGCGCGCGCGTCGACCGCATCGAGAGCAATCCCGCCACCGGCTTCAACCGCTCCTTCACTCCGGTCAGCCTGTCCGCCGGCGCGATCTGGAAGTTCAACGAGGCCTGGCGCCTGAGCCTGAACCTCGACCGCGCCGAACGCGCGCCGGCCGAGGAGGAACTGTTCGCCAACGGCCCGCACGTGGCTACGGCTTCGTTCGAGATCGGCGACGTGAACCTGGGCAAGGAACGCGCGAACCAGGCCGAGCTCGGCCTGCATTACCACGGCTCGCGCTTCGAGGCCAAAGTCTCGGCCTACCAGACCAACTTCGACGGCTTCATCTACCTCACCGACACCGGCCTGATCGAGGACGACCTGCCGGTGCGCCAGTGGAGCCAGGCCGACGCGCGCTTCCGCGGCTTCGAAGCCGAAGCCATCGCGCACGTGTTCGACGGCGACGCCGGCAAGTTCGACGTGCGCGTGTTCGGCGACCGCGTCCGCGCCACCCTCGACCAGGGCGGCAACCTGCCGCGAATCGCGCCGAGCCGCTTCGGCGGCGAGCTGCGCTGGAACGCATCCTCGTGGCGCGCTTCGCTGGGCGCGACCCGCTACATGAAGCAGGACGACGTCGCGGTCGGCGAAACCCCGACCGACGGCTACACCCTGGTCGACGCCCATCTCGCCTACCACTGGGACACCGACCAACTGGGTTGGGAACTGTTCCTGGACGGCACCAACCTCACCGACCAGGAAGCGCACGTGCACACGTCCTTCCTCAAGGACACGGTGGTGCTGCCGGGCCGCGGCGTGGCCTTCGGCGTGCGCATGTTCTTCTGAGCCCTCCCCTAACGCCAGACCCGAGCGCCGGCCTTCGTGCCGGCGCTTGCGGTTGCGGTCGAAATATGTGCATATACACCTAATGAGCCCTTCCGAGCCCATCGCCGACGCCCTGCCGCGCAGCGCCTGCACCTGCTTCCGGGTGCGCAAGCTGACCCGGCTGATGAGCCAGCGCTACGACCAGGCGCTGGCGCCGGCCGGGCTCAATCTCAACCAGTATTCGATCCTGCGCCGCGCCGGCGGCACGCCGCGCAGCATCGGCGAACTCGCGCGCGAGCTCGGTATGGATCGCACCACCCTCACCCGCGACCTCAAGCCGCTGCTCGCCGCCGGCTGGGTCGACACCGCGCCCGGCGACGACGCGCGCCAGCGCCGAATCCGAGTCACCGCCGCCGGCCGGCGCACGGTCGCGCGCGCGATGCCGCTGTGGCAGGCGGCGCAGGACGACATCGAACGCGGATTGGGCCGGGCCGGCCTGATCGCACTGCACGAACAGCTCGATCTGGCGATCGGGCAACTGCAAGGGAACTCCTCCGCATGAACGCCGACGCCACCGCCGTAACACCCACCCTCGCCGCACCCGCCGTACCCGCTGTGCGCTATTGGCCGCTGGTGATCGCAGCAACCTTGATGCTGATGATCACGATGGGCGTGCGCCAGTCGCTGGGCCTGTTCGTGAAACCGATCGGCACCAGCACCGGGCTGGGTATCGCCCAGATCAGCTTCGCGTTGGCGATCGGCCAATTCGTCTGGGGCGCGGTGCAGCCGGTATTCGGCGCGATCGCCGATCAACGCGGACCCGGCCGGGTGCTGGTGTTCGGCAGTGTGCTGCTGGTCGCGGGCATGGCGATGACGCCGATGTTCGCCTCCGAATGGGGCCTGCTGCTGACCCTGGGCGTACTGGCCGCGGCCGGTGCCGGCGCGGGCAGCTTCTCGATCCTGATCGGAGCGACCGCGGCACGGGTGCCGGCGCAGAACCGCTCGATGGCCGCGGGCGTGATCAATGCCGGCGGTTCCTTCGGGCAGTTCCTGTTCGCACCGTTCGCACAGGCGGTGATCAGCGCCGCCGGTTGGGCCGCAGGCATGTGGGCCTTGGCGGTCGCCGCGCTGGCGACGCTGCCGCTGGCCTGGCCGCTGCGCCGACGTCAGGCGCCGGCCGCGACCGCTGCCAGCACCGTGGCGGCGCCGGGCATCGGTCTGCGCGAGCAGGTGCGTATCGCCCTGCGCGATCGCAGCTATTGGTGCCTGCACATCGGCTTCTTCACCTGCGGCTTCCACATCGCCTTCCTGGTCACCCACCTGCCCGGCGAGATCGCGCTGTGCGGCCTGCCCGACAGCGTGTCGGCGATATCGCTGGCGGTGATCGGCCTGTTCAACGTCGCCGGCAGCCTGGCCGCGGGCGCGCTGGGTCAGCGCTATCGGATGAAGTACCTGTTGGCGGCGATGTACGCCAGCCGCGCGGCGATGGTCGGGATCTACCTGGTGTCGCCGCCGACGCCGACCACCTTCTTCATCTTCGCCGCCGGTCTGGGCCTGACCTGGCTGGCGACGGTGCCGCCGACCGCTGGCCTGGTCGGCAAGCTGTTCGGTCCGCGCTATCTGGGCACGTTGTTCGGCCTGACGCTGCTCTCGCACCAGATCGGCGGCTTCTTCGGCGCTTGGTTCGGCGGCCTGGCGATGGCGAAGTTCGGCGACTACACCTGGATGTGGTACGCCGACATCGTGCTGGCGCTGCTGGCCGCGGCGGCGAACCTGCCGATCCGCGAGGCGCGCATGCAGCGGGCACTGGCGGCGGCGTAAATCGCGACGCTGGGCTTTGGGATAGGAGCGGCGTAAGCCGCGACCGCGAAATCGCGAACATCCGCGCGAGCTGGCACCCACGCAAGCTCGTTCTTGCGGTTCTCGTAGACCGTTCTTTATCCGCGTCGTAGCCGCGGTGTCGCGGTCGCGGCTTACGCCGCTCCTACCCCACGGCAGTGCAATGCGATCAGGCCGCGCTCTTGGCCACGCAGTCCGCGCACATGCCGTGCACTTCCAGGGTCTGCGCCTGCGGCGCGAAGCCCAGGGCGCGGGCGCGCGATTCGAGCAGATCGACGATGCGCTCGTCTTCCAGCTCGGTCGCCGACTGGCAGCTGTCGCAGATCAGGAACGGCACCGCGTGCTGGGCGCCGCCCGGATGGTGGCAGCCGACGTAGGCATTGATCGACGCCAGCTTGTGGATGAAGCCGTGTTCGAGCAGGAAATCCAGGGCGCGGTAGATCGTCGGAGGCGCCGCCGCGTCGTGGGTCGCCTTCATCCGGTCGAGCAGGTCGTAGGCCTTCATCGGCCGGCCGGCGTCGGCGATCAGGCGCAGGGCGTGGGCGCGGATCGGCGTCAGGCGCAGGCCGCGCTGCTCGCAGGCCCGCTCGACCTCGTGCACGAAGGCGTCGCCGTCGTGGACGTGGTGCTTGGGATCGGTGCAGGCGGCGGTGTGACTGCTCATGGCGGGCTCCGGGTCGCGGCGCGGACGGGTCCTACGCAGGGATCTTAATGAGGGCAGCGTCGATGCGCTGCAAGGCCTGAGCCTGGCCGGCCAGATAGACCGTGTGCGAGATGTCCGGGCTGACCTGGGTGCCGGTGATGGCCACGCGCAGCGGCTGGGCGACCTTGCCCATGCCGATGCCCAGGGCCTCGGCGCTGGCGTGTAGAGCCGCGGCGACGGCCTCGGCGGTCCAGTCCTGCAGCGCGGCCAGGCGCGTGCGCGCCTCGGCCAGCGGCGCCTGGGCGGCGGCGTTCAGGTGCTTGGCGACCGCGGCCTCGTCGTACTCCTGCAGCGAGCGGTACCAGACCGCGGCGCGCTCGGCCATGTCCTTCAGGGTCTGCACACGGTCGCGCAACGCGACCACCACGTCGGCGGGCGCCGGCCCGGCGGCGAGGTCGTAGCCCTGTTGGCGCAGGTGCCATTCCAGGTGCTTGCCGACTTCGACCGGATCGTCGCTCTTGAGGTACTGCTGGTTGAGCCAGCCCAGCTTGGCCGCGTCCAGGCGCGAGGCCTTGGAGTTCACGTCCTCGAGCTTGAACAGCCGAGTCATCTCTTCGATCGAGAAGATTTCCTGATCGCCGTGCGACCAACCCAGACGCACCAGATAGTTCAGCAGCGCGTGCGGCAGGTAGCCGTCGTCGCGGTACTGCATCACGTCGGCAGCGCCGGTACGCTTGGACAGCTTGTTGCCGTCCTCGTCCAGGATCATCGGCAGGTGCGAGAAATGCGGGACCGGCGCGCCGAGCGCGCGGTAGATGTTGATCTGGCGCGGCGTGTTGTTGACATGGTCGTCGCCGCGCACGACGTCGGTGATGCCCATGTCCAGATCGTCGACCACGACCGCGAAGTTGTAGGTCGGGTAGCCGTCGGCGCGGAAGATCACCAGATCGTCGAGCTCGCTGTTGGCGATCTCGATCGTGCCCTTGACCTTGTCGTCGAACGCGACCGTGCCCTCGAGCGGATTCTTGAAACGGATCACCCGGTTCGGATCGTCGCGGTAGGGCTCGTTGCGATCGCGATAGGCGCCGTTGTAGCGCGGCTTCTCCTTGGCCGCCATCGCCGCGTCGCGCGCGGCCGCCAGCTCTTCGCGGGTCTCGTAGGCGTAGTAGGCGGTGCCGGCGGCGACCATCTGCTCGGCGACTTCGCGGTAACGCACCAGGCGCTGGGTCTGGTAGATCGGGCCTTCGTCGTAGCCCAGGCCCAGCCAGTCCATCGCCTCCAGGATCGCGTCGATCGCGGCCTGGGTGCTGCGCTCCTGGTCGGTGTCCTCGATGCGCAGGATGAACTGGCCGCCCGCGCGGCGCGCTTCCAGCCAGCAGTACAGCGCGGTGCGCGCGCCGCCGATGTGCAGGTAGCCGGTGGGACTGGGAGCGAAGCGGGTGCGGCAGGTCATGCGGGACTCGGGATGGACCGGGGAATCGGGCATTTTAACGGAGTGGCCCCGGTGGTGCCGGCAGCGCCGCCGAACGCCTGGTTCCGGCGACGTTGCCCGGGACGCGAAAACCGGTGCGAACCGTCATGAATCCGTCCTTGTCGCACCCGCGAGCCGCGCCGGGCCTGCCGCTCAGCGCCGGTGCCCTAAACTAGCCCGATGACGACCCTTTTCATTTCCGATCTGCACCTGGACGCCGAACGCCCGCAGACCACTGCCCTGTTCGGCCAGTTCCTGCGCTCCGAGGCCCGCGGCGCCGACGCGCTGTACATCCTCGGCGACCTGTTCGAAGCCTGGGTCGGCGACGACGACCCGTCCGAGACCGGCGCCTACGTCGCCGCCGAACTGCGCGCGCTGGCCGACAGCGGCGTGTCGGTATCGTTCATCCGCGGCAACCGCGACTTCCTGCTCGGCGACGACTACGCGCGCCGCGCCGGCATGCGCATCCTGCCCGACCCCGCCGTGGTGGTGCTGTACGGCCATCCGACCCTGATCCAGCACGGCGACCTGCTGTGCACCGACGACGTCGCCTATCAGCAGTTCCGCGCCCAGACCCGCGACCCGGCCTGGCAGGCACAGTTCCTGGCGCAGCCGCTGGCCGCGCGCCTGGCCTTCGCCCAGCAGGCGCGCGCGGCGAGCAAGGCCCATCAATCGGGCCTGCGCGACGCCGGCACCATGGAAACCATCACCGACGTGTCGCCGGCCACCGTCGACAGCGTGTACGCACGCTACGGCCTGGACCGCATGATCCACGGCCACACCCACCGCCCCGCGGTGCACGAACTCGAAGTCGCCGGCGTTGCGCGCCAGCGCGTGGTGCTGGGCGACTGGTACGACCAGGGCTCGGTGCTGCGCGTGAACCGCGACGGCCTGCAGTTGCAGGCGTTGAACTGATCTTCGTTTTCGCTCGAACCCGCCGCGCGCACGGCGGGTCTGAGCGCGGACGCCGGCAAGGCCGGCGCCCGCCCTTCCAGACTTAGAACTTCACTTCCGCGGTCAGGAACATCTGCCGCGGCGCGCCCGACTGCAGGGTGTAGTTCAGACCGTTCGGGTCCGACGTCACGAAGCCGTTGGTGCCGATGCTGCCGAAATAGTCTTCGTCGAACAGATTGGTGACGTTGAACTGCAGCTTGAACGCGTCCGCCCAGCTCAGTTCGGTCCACTCGTAGGACACGGCGGCATCAGCGACCCAGAACGATCCGACCTTGGAATCGTTGAGATAGGTCAGATAGCGCTTGTCGGTGTACTTGGCGCCGATCTGCGCCGAGAAGCCGTCGCGGCTCCAACGAAGTTCAGTCGCGTACAGGCGCTTGGGCGCGTCGACCACGTTCTTGCCCTTGGCCGGGATCAGGGTGGTGCCGTCGAGGTAATCCGAGGCGTACTCGGACTTGTTCCAGGCCAGCGAGTTGTACCAGCTCAAACCTTCGATCGGCGTCCACAGCACGGTCAGTTCGGCGCCGCGGGTCTCGACGTCGCCGACGTTGGCGAAGCTGGACGCGCAACCGACGATGCCGGCGCAACGTGCGATCGCCAGCAGGCGGTTCTCGAAATCGACGCGGTACAGCGCCAGCGAGGCCTCCAGGCCGTCGCGGCTGGTGCGCAGGCCGGCTTCGATGGTGCGCGAGGTTTCCGGCTCCAAGGTCGCCACCGCGGCATTGAACGCCAGCTGCGAGGTCGAATGCGGACCGTTCACGCCGGTGCGGAACGCGGCCATGTTCTCGCTGTAGGAACCGAAGATTTCCTCGTGCTCGCTGAACTTCCAGCGCGCGCCGACCTGCGGCAGGAAGTTGTCTTCCGCTTCCAGCTTGCCGCCGGCGCGGCTGCCGATCAGATTCTTGCCGTCGGTTTCCACGCGCGTGCCCTTGAAGCCGGCATCGACCGCGACGCGACCGTCGGCGAACTCCATGTGATCGGTGATGTAGTACTGGCGGGTGTCGGTGTCGAAACGCTGGCGGAACACACGCGCGTCGGGGTCGCGCAGGAAGTAGATATCGTTCGGCGGCGTGTCGCGGCGCAGGTTATAGAAGTTTCGCTGCACGCCATGGGCGTTGCGCTCCAGCCACAGGCCGGCCTGCAGACGATGGTTGCCGATCTGCCAGGTAAGGCTGGGGGTGATGCCGGTGCGCTCGATGTCGTACTCGGTGGTGCGCATCGCGATCGGCACAGTCGGCGAGGACGCGTACGGCGTCGCCCAATGGCCCTGGCCTTCGTTGCGGTGGTAGTAGGCGGTGGCGGCGAAGCTCAGGTCCGGCGTCGCCGACCAGTCGGCCGAGACGTACAGCAGGTCGTCGTCGCGCAGGCCGCGGGCGATGTAATACGCATCGTCGAGGCTGTTGACGCCGCCGCGGAACACGCCGCCCGCGGCGTCGATCGCGCGCTGCCAATCGCCGGCGTAGTTGTCCCAGTCCATGCCCAGGCGGCGCGCCGAATCCAGCGACAGATCGGCGTAGTCGGTCTCGCGCCGGCGCGAGGTCGCGGCGTAGCCGGTGAGCTTTAGATCTTCGGTGGCGTAGACCAGCTTGGCGTTGAACTGGGCGTTGCGCTGCGGGCCTTCGCCCTTCCACTTGTCGGTGGTGTGGAAGGCGCCGCTGAGGTAGGCGCTGAAGCCGTTGTGGTCGCCGGTGTCGACGCGCGCGAAGCTACGGCGGGTAGCGTCGCTGCCGAAGGTCTGGGCCAGGCGCACGCCGTAGTCGGCCGAGGGGTCGCTGCTGAAGAAGCGCAGCGTGCCGCCGAGGTTGCCGC
Organism: uncultured Lysobacter sp.; assembly: GCA_946480055.1. Next base: position 68,258 of record CAMLID010000007.1, read on the forward strand.
TGGAGGCGGTGTCGATCGCGCCGCTGCCCTGCGACAACTCGGCGCCGGACAGGTTCTCGCTGATGATCGCGCGGCTGATGTGCAGGCCGTTGTGGTTGCCGTAGCTCATGTCGCCCAGCGGCACGCCGTCGAGGGTGAAGCCCAGCTGCTGCTGCGAGAAGCCGCGGATGCTCAGCTTGCTCGACCATTCGTAGTTGCCCCAGGGATCGGAGCTCTGGAAATGCACGCCCGGCAGCTTGGCCATGACCTTGAGCGGGCTGGTGCCGGCGGCTTCGCGCTGTAGCTCGGCCTTGCCCAGCGCCTGCACCTGGCGGGTCTGGCCGGTGCCGACCACCGAAACCGCATCGAGCGTGGTGGCGTCGTCCATGGCCGCGGCGGACGCGGCGGCAGCATCGGGTTGTGCGGCATCGGCTTCGGCGCGTGCGGTGGCGGCGTACAGGCACAGCAGGATCGAGGCGGCGAGGATCGTCGTCTTCGTCGTCATGAGGGACTTCCAGTTTGGAGAGAGTGCCGCCGCGCGTTGGCGCATATCACTCCGGGCGGCATGCAGAGCGAAGCCGCGGAAGTCTGTCGATATCGTGTGTACGCGAGGTTGCAGTCAGAAGGCAGTTCGTCCGAAAACGCTGCGCGGCGCACGCTCCGCAGTTCGACCAGCGCAGGATCGGTGCCGCCCATCGTCGCCCCGTTTCCTGTGGGAGCGACGTGAGTCGCGATCGAATGCCTGGGTACGGCCGGCGCAGCGACGTATGCGGAATCCATCGCGACTCACGTCGCTGCCACCGGTCCCCTCGCCTCCGCAGATTCGGCACAGCCCGGCGACGCCGCACCGCTACCCAATTTCGGCGATTGCCGCGCCCGCCCACGCGCGACACCCTCCGGTCACAGCCCGGCCATAGGAGATCGCCATGCCCCACGCCTCGCAACCTATCGTCGACGACTGGATGAAGCGCATCGACGACTCCCGACTCCTGACGGAGCTCAGCATCCCCGGCACCCATGACAGCCTGACCGCCCTGATCCAGGGCAACTCGATGCCGACCCAGGCCATGGCCACCTGCCAGCGCCTGTCGCTGGCGCAGCAGTTACAGCGCGGCATCCGTTTCGTCGACGTGCGTCTGCGCTACGCTGCCCAACTCGGCCCGGCCCTGGTCCTGTGCCACGGCGCCGGCGTGTTCGGCGTCGACATGGGCTACGAACCGCGCTATGCGGTCGTCGATGTGTGTCGTGCGTTCCTGTCCGCGCATCCGTCCGAGACCATCGTGATGTCGGTCAAGAACGAGGACCAGGGCAACGACGAGCGGGCGTTCGCGGACTTGTTCGCGTCTATCGTCCAGGACCCAGCCTACCGCGGCCTCTGGCATACAGGTCGCGACGTGCCCATGCTGGGCGCGGTGCGCGGCAAGATCGTCCTGCTTCGGCGCTACGAGCAAGGCCCGCTCGGCATCGACGCGAGCTATTGGCTGAAGAATGCCCCGTTCCGCCATACCAATAACGATGGCGTGAGTTTCGATGTCCAGGATGAGTTCCGCGAGTACTCGCTGATCAACGCTGACAACAAGTTCGACAAGTACGTGCGCAAGACCCTGGTCGATGCGGTCAAGGACCCGGATCCACGCAAGCTGTTCCTCAACTTCGCCAGCGGCACCAGCAGCGTCGGCGCGATCACGCCCAAGCGCCTGGCCCAGACCACGAATCTCAAGCTCCATCTCTACTTCCGCCAAGCAGAACCTGGGCGCTACGGCATCGTGCCGATGGACTTTCCGGAGCTGTTCACCGGCACGTCCGAGGAACCGGGCTTCGTCCCCGCGGCCGTGGTCGGGCAACCCGCCCCGCTCATCGACGATCTGATCGCCGGAATCGTCAGCACCAACCCCTGCGACCGCCCCAGCGCGAACGGCGTCTACGAACTGCGTCCGAAGCTGGCGCTGGGCAGCGCGCTGACCATGCGCGGCGCCACTCGCGACCTCTGCATCTATGAAACGCTGAACGGCCTGCCGTGGCCCTTTCCGGGACAGCCGTCGCCTGGAAGCCTGGCGCGATGGCGGTTGTACGACACCGGCGACGGCCACTTCGCGCTGCGTCCGGAAAGCGCTCTGGGCCTGGCGCTGACGGTGGCCAACGCGGCCACCGCCGACGGCAGCCGGCTCACCGTCGAGAGCTTGAGCGACAAGCCCGAGCAACGCTGGAAGTTCACGCGCCTGAGCAACGGCCTGTTCCGGATCGGCCCCAAGCACGCGCCGCGCTCGGTGCTCGACGTCTACGGCGGGCACAAGGAAAACGGCAATCCGGTCAAGCTCTTCCGCTATTACGACAGCGGACCGAAGAACAACGGCTACGCGCAACGCTGGCTGCTGGTGCGGGTGGCCTGACGGCGGCGATCGGGCGCCGCGCTCAACGTTCGACGAAGGTTTCCAGCATGCGCAGCTCTTCGTCGTCGAAGCCGGCCGCGCTGCGCGCTTCGAAGTTGAAGGGGCCGTAGAGCACGGCGCGCGCGTATTCGGCCAGCAGCTCGCGGAAACGCGGGCCGGGATCGATGCCGGCGCGTTCGCAGTACCAGCGATACCAGTGCGAACCGGCAGCGACGTGCGCGACCTCCTCGCGCAGGATGGTGTCCAGGATCGCGACCGTGGCGGTGTCGCCGATCGAGCGCAGTTTCACGATCATGCCCGGAGTCACGTCCAGGCCGCGCGCTTCGAGCACGCGCGGCACCAGGGCCATCCGCGCCAGACCGTCGTGAGCGGTCTTCTCGGCCATTTCCCATAAGCCGTTGTGGGCGTCGAAATCGCCGTAGTCGTAGCCCAGTTCGTGCAGCCGGGTGCGCAGCAGGCTGAAGTGACGCGCCTCGTCGGCGGCCACGCTCACCCAGTCGGCATAGAACTGCGCCGGCAGACCGCGGAAGCGGTACACCGCGTCCCAGGCCAGGTCGATGGCGTTGAACTCGATGTGGGCGATGGCGTGCACGAACGCGGCGCGCCCCTCTTCGGTGCCGAAACCGCGCTTGGGCAGGTCGCGCGGATGCACCAGCAGCGGGCGCTCGGGACGACCGGGCATGCGGATCGGCTGCGGCGCCGGCGCATCGTCCGGCGTCGCCAATTCGCCGCGCACGTAGGCGCTCGCGGCGGCGAACGTCGCGGCGACCTTGTCCTCGGGAGTGGCGGCGTCCAGACAGGCGCGCGCGGCGTCGAACAGGCTGGGCATGGGGCTGGGCGCCGAATCCCCTCTGCCCCCTTTTTGCAAAGGGGGAATGGCGGAGGCGGAGCGCAGTGGGCTCACGACACCCGGCGGGTCTTCTTGGCGTCGTCCGAACGCAGCTGCTGCAGGCGCTCGAAATAGCCCGGCTCGATTCCGGTCACGTACTCGCCGTTGAAGCAGGACGAATCGAAATGATCGATGCGGTGCTTCGGACCCGACACCGCCGTCTCCAGCGCGTCCAGGTCCTGATAGATCAGCCAGTCGCAGCCGAGCAGGGTCTGCACTTCCTCGTCGCTGCGGCCGTGCGCGACCAGCTCCTCGGCCGAGGGCATGTCGATGCCGTAGATGTTCGGGTAGCGCACCGCGGGCGCGGCCGAGGCCAGGTAGACCTTGCGCGCGCCGGCGTCGCGCGCCATCTGCACGATCTGCTTGGAGGTGGTGCCGCGCACGATCGAATCGTCGACCAGCAGGACCACGCGGTTGCGGAACTCCAGCGGGATCGGATTGAGCTTGCGGCGCACCGACTTCGCGCGTTCGCCCTGCCCAGGCATGATGAAGGTGCGGCCGACGTAGCGATTCTTGATGAAGCCTTCGCGGTACTTCACGCCCAACGCGTTGGAGATTTCCAAGGCGGCGTCGCGCGAAGTGTCGGGAATCGGAATCACCACGTCGATGTCGTGGTCCGGACGCAGACGCAGGATCTTCTCGGCCAGGGTCTGGCCCATGCGCATGCGCGCCTTGTGCACCGAGACGTCGTCCATCATCGAGTCGGGACGGGCGAAGTAGACGAATTCGAAGATGCACGGCGCGTGCTGACGCGGTTCGGCGCACAATTGCGTGTACAGCTCGCCGCGCGGGGTCACCACGATGCCTTCGCCCGGGCGCACGTCGCGCACGCGCTCGAAGCCGAGCAGGTCCAGGGCGACGGATTCGGACGCGATCGCATATTCGTCCTGGCCGCCGCTGTGGCGCTTGCCCAGCACCAGCGGGCGGATGCCGTTGGGGTCGCGGAACGCGACCAGGCCCAGGCCGAGCACGATCGCGACCACGGCGTAGCCGCCGACGCAGCGCCGGTGCACGCCTTCGATGGCCTTGAACGCGGCTTCCGGGGTCAGTCCGCGCTGCAGGTCCAGCTCGTGCGCGAACACGTTGAGCAGGACTTCGGAATCGGATTCGGTGTTGACGTTGCGGCGGTCCTGCTCGAACACGTCGCGGCGCAGCGCGTCGGTGTTGATCAGGTTGCCGTTGTGGGCCAGGGCGATGCCGAAAGGCGAGTTGACGTAGAACGGCTGGGCCTCGTCGGAGCCCTCGCTGCCGGCGGTCGGGTAGCGGCAATGGCCGATGCCGACGCGGCCGTCGAGCAAACGCATCGCGCGCTCGTCGAAGACGTCGCTGACCAGGCCGTTGCCCTTATGCACGCGCAGCTTGGAGCCGTCGGCGGTGGCGATGCCCGCCGCGTCCTGGCCGCGATGCTGGAGCACGGTGAGGCCGTCGTAAAGCTGGGCCGCGACGTCGTTATGGCCGACGATGCCGAGTATGCCGCACATGAGTTTCGAGTCCTGCTGTCTGTTGCGTGGGGTTACATCACGAACGCTTCGTCCTGCTCGACCGGCATCGGCAGGGCTTCGTCGCGCTTCGTGCGAGGCGACACTTGCAGCGGATCGCCCTGCGGCGAACCGATCTGGGAAGGCATTCCATCCACCGGCGCGCCCTTGAAACCAGCGCCTTTGAGGATGGGCAGCACGCCTTCGTTGAGAATCGGCAGGACGTCCTGGCCGAAAGGCTGGCCGTTGCCGTTGCCGTTGCCACTACCGCCCAGGCCCGGCAGGCCCTGCATGTTCAAGTCCAACTTGGGCAGCGACGGCATCCAGGCCGGCACGCCGCTGCCGAAATCCATCGCCCGGCCGGCCCAGTCGGGCATCCAGCTGCGCACCATGCGCGCGCCGGGCACGAACAAGGGCACCAGTTGCGCCGAGCGCCATTCCGGCCGGTGCGCGAGCGGGGTGAAACCGACCAGCAGTACCAGCATGCTCGCGATCAGCGCGCCGCGGGCTACACCGACCACCAGCCCCAGCGAACGGTCGACGCCGGACAAGCCGGCCTCGTGGACCATGCGCTTGACCACGTAACCAACGATCCAGACCGTGATCAGCACGCCCAGAAAACACAGCGCGTAACCACCGAACATTTCGCCCAGGCCGGGCGAACCGCGGCCGGCCAGCATCAGCGCGGTGGTGCCGCCGAAACCGAATGCGGCCCAGCCGGCCAGGATCCAGGCGGCCAGGGAGGCGACCACGCCGACGAAGCCGCGCATCAGCCCGAGCAACGCCGATATCGCGACCACCGCCAGCAGAATCAAGTCGGCGGCGCCCATAGCGGTCAGCTCAGGGATGCGGACGGACGAAGCCGTCTACGCCGATCTTGGCCGCCGCCTGACTTTTGAGCTTGTCGGCATCGGCACGGTTGGCGACCGGACCGAGGCGGACGCGGCTGAGCGTGCCCTTGTCGGTACGGACCTGTTCGACGAAAGCGCTGAAACCGGCGGCGCGAGCACGGTCGCGCAGCTTGTTGGCCTCCTCGGCGCTGCCGAACGCGCCCAGCTGCACCGCGAAGCCGGTGTTGCTGGCGGCCGGTTTGGTCGGCGCCGGCGGTGCGACCGCGGGCTTGGCCGGTTCGACCGGCTTGGTCGCGGCGGCGACCGGCAGCTTGGCCGTCGCGGTGGCGGGCTTGGGCGCGGGCTTGGCCGGCTCCGGCGGCAGCGCGGCCGGCTTGGTCGCCGGGCGGCTGTCGGCCAGCGGCACGGCGGCCGATACCGGCGGCGTCGCGGCGGCGACCGGCTGCGAGGCCGAGACGCTGGCGGCGGGCGGAGCCGCGTCGGCGTCCAGGGTCACCACTTTGGCGCTGATGTCGTTGCGCACCTTGGCCGAGGCCAGGCGCGCGGTTTCGGCGTCCGCGCGCGAGCCGTAGGGCCCGATGCGAACGCGGTAAAGGGTGCGGCCGTTGCCCGGCACGGCTTCCTGATAGCCCGGCAGCTGCGCGCCGCGCAGCGCCGCGACCACGCGGTCGGCGTCGCCGCTGCTGGCGTAGCTGCCGAAGCTCACCGCGAAATCGCCGCCGGCGGCGGCGGGCATCGCACCGGTGGCGGCGGTCTTGGCGGCTTCGGCGGCGGTGTCCACGGTCGGCAGGATCTCGCCCTGCGCCGCGGCGGCGCCCGGGGACATGCCGACCACGCCGCCGCTGGGGGCGTCGCCGGGGGTCACCAGGGGCAGTTCGCGGGTCTCGAACTGGCCGTCGGGTTGTTCGGGAAGATTGAGCGGGACGTCGGAGGCGCTGCTTTCCGGCGCCGGTCCCTTGATCAGCATGGGCAGGAAGATCACCGCCAGCGCGACCAATACCGCCGCGCCGATCAGTCGCTGTTTCAGGGCAGGTTCCATCGCTACTCGATCGCTCGCAGGGCCGGGTGCCGACGCGAATTATAGCGCCGCTTGGCGCGAGCACCGGTGTCCGCGGCGCTCGATACATTCAGGAAGCGGTGTCCGCGCGGGCATGCGCCGCCCCGAATCGCGCCGCGCAGACCGCTGCGAGCCCGCAGCGGCGCGCCCGCAGCGTGTGCCGGCACGGTGCCGCCCGCCCTAGGCGAAACGATCCCGTGCAAACGAAAGAATCCCCCGTTTCCGGGGGATTCACGCCAGCCGCAGCGACGGCGGCCGTTCCATATGGGTATGCCCACATGGGCGCGCCCAAACTGAGCGCGCCACAGCCGAGCATGCCTCAGCTGACCGTGCCACCGCCCTCGCCGTCCTTCTTGCCGCGGCGGAAGAAGCTCAGGATCTTGCCGAAGAACGCGCCGATCACCAGCACCAGCGGGATCAGCAGCTTCTTCAGGCCCAGCAGCAGCATGCCGATCTTGCCGAACAGTCCGGCCTTGGCCGCGATGCCGCCGCCGACCAGCGCCGCCAGGCCGTAGGCCGCGGTCTTGTCGGAGCTGGAATCGTAGTCGGCGTAACGCGCGCCCTGGTCGAACTCGACCGCGGGCAGCAGTTGCTGCATACCGGCGCGGACCTGGCCGATCTCGCCCATGCCGGCCACCGCGTTGAGGCTGAGGTAGCCGCGCCGGCCGAGCACGCGGATGTCGTAGTTGAGGGTGTGGTTCTCGCTGCCTTCGAACGCGAGTTCCTTGGCCCAGTACAGCTTCTTGGCCGCGGCGTCGTAGTGCGGCGGTTCCGCCCAGCCGATCAGGTCGATGCCGCCGTAACCGGCTTCGCGACGCTCGGCGTTGCTCTCCTTGGTGCCGTCCTTCATCTCCTGCAGCATTTCGCTGTAGTCGATCTTGGCCGCGTCCTCATCGGACACGTAGCCTTCGTCGGCGTAGGTCACCACCACCGCCCAGCCCTTGTCGTCGAGCAGGTCGCCGCCGCGCGGCACCACCATGCCCAGCACGTCGGCATCGGGCGGGTTGCCCCACAACTGCTCCAGCACCTTGCGCGCGTCGGCCGCGCCCAGGTAGCGGAACTCCTTGCCCAGATTCAGATGGGCCTGGGCCTGGGCGACCGCGACCTTGCCGTCGCTGTACTGCAGCGCCTGGACCAGCTGCTGAGCGCGCTGTTCGGCTTGCTTCTGCTCGGCTTCCGTCATTTCCTGGGCGTGCGCGCCCGCCGATACGGCCAACAGGCCGAACAGCATCCACTTCAACATTCGATTTCCCCTGAGCGTAAACGGGCGTCCCCACGCCCTGGTCGCTAGTGTCGCCCGTACGCTCACGCACGGGCAAGCTCGTGCGCACCGGTTCGGCGCATGACCAACGCTACGGCGCAGCGCGATGCGCTCGTCGTACAAGCGTGGCTGGAGCCTCGGGGCTAGCGCGCGGCCAGATAGTCCATCGCGGCCGCGGCGGTGTGGAAGGAACCGAACACCAGGATGCGGTCGCCGGCTTCGGCGCGCGCAAGCGCGGCGCCCAGCGCCGCGGCGACATCGGCGTGACGTTCGCCCTCGCTCGCCGCACTGCCTCGCAGACGCTGGGCGAACGCGCTCACGTCGACGCCGCGCGGCCCGCTGTCGGCCAGGCCGGCCAGATACCATTCGTCGACGCGCCCGGCCAGCGCCGCGACCACGCCGGCGGCATCCTTGTCGGCGAGCGCGGCGAACACGGCGCGCACCCGTCCGCTAGCCGGCGCTGCGGCCAACCAGGCTGCGAGTTCGCGTGCGGCCTGCGGATTGTGCCCGACATCGACGAGCACCTCGACGCCGTCGCGTTCGAAACGCTGCAGGCGCCCGGGCACATGCGCGCGCGCCACGCCTTCGGCGATCTGGGCCTTGTTCGGCGCGCCGCCCAGCGCGCGCAGCGCAGCGATGGCGACCGCGGCGTTGCGCAGCTGCGCGGGCGCGGCCAACTGCGGCATCGGCAGCTCGGCGCGGTACCCGACCTCGCGCCAGCGCCATTGCGGCGGCGCGTCGATGACCGCCGGCAGCGCTTCGAAGAAGAAGTCGCAGTTCGCGCGCACCGCCGAAGCGCCGATCGCATAGGCGTGGCGCAGCACGCTCGACGGCGGATCGTCGTCGCCCAGCACCAGCGGCTTCCAGCCGCGCGCGATGCCGGCCTTCTCGTAGCCGATCGTTTCGCGGTCGTCGCCGAGGTAGTCCTGGTGGTCGATATCGACCGTGGTGATCACGGCCACGTCGGGATCGACGATGTTGGTCGCGTCCAGACGCCCGCCCAGGCCGACCTCCAGGATCGCCAGGTCGAGCTTGGCGCGCTCGAACAGCCACAGCGCGGCCAGGGTGCCGTATTCGAAATAGGTGAGCGCGATCTCGTCCCCGCCCAGGCGCGCGGCTTCGATGGCCTCGAAGGCCGCGATCAGCGCTGCGTCGTCGGCGTCGCGGCCGTCGATGCGGACGCGCTCGTTGTAGGCCAGCAGGTGCGGCGAGGTGTAGGCGCCGACGCGCTTGCCGACGGCGCGCGCGATCGCCTCGATGAAGGCCACCGTCGAGCCCTTGCCGTTGGTGCCGCCGACGGTGATCACCTTCCTGGCCGGGCGTTTCAGCCCCAAGCGCTGGGACACCGCGCGGATGCGCTCCAGGCCCATATCGATGGACTTGGGGTGGATGCGTTCTATGTGGGACAGCCAGTCGGCGAGCGTGCGTTGCATGGCGCCATTGTCGCCGATCCGATCTGCCGCAGACAGGCTGGGGCGGCTCCGGGCGGCCAAGCCAGATGGGGCGTACCGCCGGACGATGCCGCGCCCCGGAAGGCGCGGCATCCGGCCCGGGCTCAGAGCGCCCGGTGCACCGCTTCGCCGAACAGCAGCGTGTGATGGCTGCAGTCGTTGAGCCGGACCACGTCCAGGTGGTCGACGTCGCTGCCTTCGAGCAGGTTGAGCGTGGTCGGCGCCTGGCGGAAGGTCCACAGCTTGGCCAGCGGGATGCCGAGCACCTTGCACAGCAGCACGCGGTTGACCGCATCGTGGGCCACGACCAGCAGGGTGTCGTGTTCGCCCAGGCCTTCGGCCGCGCGCGCGAACGCCGGCCAGGCGCGGTCGAGCACGTGCTGGATCGATTCGCCGCCCGGCATCAACACTTCGTGCGGTGCATCGCGCCACGCCTGCAGGCGCTCGCCGTCGCGCTCGCGGATCTCGCTGGCGAGCAGGCCTTCCCAAGTACCGTGGGCGATTTCCATCAGGCCCGGATCCAGTTGCAGCGTGGCCGCGCGCGCCTGACCGAGCGCGAGCTCGGCGGTACGACGCGCGCGCACCAGCGGCGAGGCCACCGCTCGCGTGATCCCGACTTCGCGCAGGCGTTCGCCCAATGCGATCGCCTGGGCTTCGCCGATCGGCGACAGCGGGATGTCTTCCTGGCCCTGGTAACGGCCTTCGGCGTTCCAGGGCGTTTCTCCGTGGCGTGCGAGCAGGATGCGCATGTCAGACCTGCGCCAGCGAAAGGATGCCGGGGGTCGCACGCAACGCGGCGAGCTGCTCGTCGGTCACCGGCTTGTCGACCGTGATCGCCGCGCGCGCCTGGCCGTCGCCGGCCGCACCCAGCGCGAAGTTCACGATGTTGACGCCGGCCGCGCCGAGCTGGCTGCCGACCAGACCGATCATGCCGGGGCGGTCCTCGTTGCGCAGCAGCAGCACGTGCGCCTGCGGATCGAATTCGATCTCGACGCCGTCCAGGCGGACCACGCGCGGGCCGCGGTGCAGGGTCGCTTCGATTTCGCGGGTGCGGTGTTCGCCGACCACGCGCAGCTTGAGCAGGCGGTCGAAGCCGTCGCCGTCGCCGCCGAGGGTTTCGGACACGGCAAGGCCGCGCGCGGCGGCTTCCTGCAGGGCGTTGACCGGGGTCACGCGGCCGGAGGCGGTACCGAGCAAGGCGGCGACCAGCAAACGCGACAGCGGCCGCGTGTCGAGCGCATCGGTGCGGCCGGCGTAGGTGATGTCCAGGCGCGTCGGCGCCGGCACCAGGCGCGCGGCGAGGCGGCCCAGCGAGGACATCAGCGGCATCCACGGGCCGACTTCGCGCGCGGCTTCGGCGGTCAGCGGCGGCAGGTTGACGCAGCCGGCGACCGCGCCGGTGGCGACGAAATCGATGATCTGGCGCGCCAGGATGGTGCTGACAGCCTGCTGCGCTTCGCTGGTGGACGCGCCCAGATGCGGGGTCAGGATCAGCTTGGCGTTCGCGCGCAGCGGCGAATCGGCCTGCAGCGGCTCGGTGGCGAAGGTGTCGAGCGCGGCGCCGGCGATGTGGCCTTCGTCGAGCAGGGTCAGCAGCGCGGTCTCATCGACCAGGCCGCCGCGTGCGGCGTTGACGATGTAGGCGCCCTTCTTCATCGCGCGCATGCGCGCTTCCGACAGCAGATTGGTGGTTTCCTTGGTGCGCGGGATGTGCAGGGTGACCACGTCGGCCCAGGCCAGCAGTTCGTCCAGGGTCTTCAGCGGCACGCTGCCCTTGCCGGCGGCGGACGCGGGCAGGAAGGGATCGTACGCAGCGACCTCCATGCCGATGCCCTGGGCCTTGCGCGCGACGGTGCCGCCGATCCGGCCCAGGCCGATCACGCCCAGCTTCTTGCCTTCCAGCTCGAAGCCGGTCAGGCCGGCCTTGGGCCACTCGCCGGCCTTCATGCCGGCGTCGGCACGCGGGATGTGGCGGGCCAGCGCGAACAGCAGCGAGATCGCGTGCTCGGCCGCGGCCAGGGTGTTGCCGTCGGGCGCGTTCATCACCGCGATGCCGCGTGCGGTGGCGGCTTCGACGTCGATGGTGTCGACGCCGGCGCCGGCGCGGCCGATCACGCGCAGCTGCTTGGCCTCGCGCAGCGCCTCGGCCGGGACCGCGGTGGCCGAACGCACCAGCACGGCGTCGACATCGGCCAGCGCCAGAGCGAGCGCGTCGGGATCTTTGATCGGGGCGGGGGCGACGACCACGTCCCAGCCCGCATCGCGGAACAGGGCCAGACCGTCTTCGTGGATGCCATCGCAGGCCAGTACTTTCATCGCAAGCTCCATTCGTGGGATGGGAGCGCGGAAAGCCTATGAGCCGGCACTGCGGGAACAGGTTCGGCTACGTCCGGGCCGCCGGTTGAGGGACGGACCTGGGGTAGCGCGGCCGCGGTAAGGCGGCATCTGACACGGGTCGGGAGACGGGGCCGGCTGGCATGGGAATCCGCGACTGAGGGCGCAGATTAGCAAAGCCGGGCGCGGTTGCAAGCACCGCACCGCCGTCACTGCGCCGATGTGCCGGCCTAATCAATTCGCGACGCCGGTACGGAACGCGGTCACAAAGCCACGAATTCCTAGCTTCTGCCTCACCTGATCGCAACAAATGCCGCCCTAGGGTCGCAGCGCCGGCACCGACGCCGGCGCATTCGACGACAGGGAGTGGAAGATGCGAAAGAAGACCGTTTGGGCCCTCGGCCTGCTGGCCGCGGCGACCATGGGCGCGGCCATCGCCGCGGTCGGGCCGACCGGCCCCGGCCAGTTCTATTACTACTACGACGCCAACGGTGCGGTGGTCGGCTACCAGGCCATCGACTGCGACGGAACCCATCAGTCCTGGGGCAAGTTCACCAAGAACTACGCCGACGGCTACTTCATCTGCGATCCCGATCCGCGCTGAGCCGATCTGCGCTGATCCAATCCGCCGACCCGCAACCGCGCACACGCCGCGACGCGCGCGCGCCAAGCCCACCACCGCCATTCCGGCGCCCCGCCGCGCATCTGCGTCGCGCGCGCCGCACTCAAGGAGAAACACCCATGCGTAAGCGCATCGTCATCGGCCTGGGCCTCGCTCTGGCCGTCTACGCCACCGCCGCCCTCGCCCGACCGCCGATCGCCGACGAGATCGGCGAGTTTTACGTCTACTTCGACGCCAACGGCCAGGCGGTCGGCGAGTCTTCGATGGATTGCGACGGCACGTACTACCAGTCCGGCGTGCTGACTTCGCGCTACAGCTCGGGGCATGCGTTCTGCCCGGGCGATTGAGCCTTAGCCACCGCAGCGAAACCGCGAAGGCCGGGCCCCTGCCCGGCCTTCGCGTATGCGATGCCTTGGACACAGCAACCGAAGAGACCCGACGCAGACGACGCCTTGGGGTAGGAGCGGCCTAAGCCGCGACCACGGTTTTGCCACTGCGTCGTGGCGCCTAAACTGCGTCGTGGCACCTAAAGCGTGCGCAATACGTGGAAACGAACATGCGCGGATGTGCGTGACTTCGTGGTCGCGGCTTACGCCGCTCCTACCCCAGAGCAGGCCGTGCGGAAACGAAAGAGGCCGGGCGATCGCCCGGCCTCTTCGTCTTGCTCAGGCGTCGCACCTCACTTCGGCGCGATGTTGAGTTCCTTCAGCAGCTGCGGCGCCGGGTAGACCTCCTGCATGATCCAGCGCATGTAGCACTGATCGACCGCGATCATGCGGGTCATGGTCGAGTCGAACACCCAGTTCGAGCTCACCGATTCCCAGTTGCCGTCGAAGGCCAGGCCGACCAGCTTGCCGCTGCCGTCGAGCACGGGCGAACCGGAGTTGCCGCCGGTGATGTCGAGGTTGGACAGGAAGTTGACCGGCACCGTGCCCAGGCGCTTGTCGGCCAGACCGCCGTAACGCTTGGCGGCGATCGCGTCGAGCAGGGCCTGCGGTGCGTCGAAAGGCTCGGTGCCGGTGGCCTTGGCCGCGACTTCTTCCAGCTTGGTGAAGGGCACCTGCTTGCTGCCGTCGGTCTTGGTGTAGCCCATCACGTTGCCGAAGGTGATGCGCAGCGACGAGTTGGCGTCCGGGTACACGAACTGACCCTTGCTCTTCTTGTAGTCGGCGACCGCCTGCAGATAGATCGGACGCGCGACCAGGGTCTCGCCGGCGCGCGCCTTGCCTTCCTCTTCCAGCTTCAGCACGGTCGGCATGAGCGCCGCGGCCAGCTGGATCGCCGGGTCCTTGCTCTTGTCGAACGCGGCGCGGTCGGTCTGAATCAGGCCCATGCGCGTTTCGGTGTTGCCGAGCTTGGTCTTGGCCAGCTTGTCGAGCGCGCGCTTGATCGCCTTCTCGTCCGAGCCGCCCAGCCATTTGTCGAGCGCGGCGATGCGCTGCGACGCCGGCAGCTTCACGTATTCGGCCAGCCAGTAAGCCTGCAGCTGCCGATCCATCTTCGGATCGTAGCGGCGCTCCATCTGCTTCATCGCGCCTTCGAACGCCGGCATGTCGCGCTGCTGATAACCCTGCTCGCGCTGAGCGTCTGGCTTGGCGCGTTCGATCGACAGGCGGTACAGCTGCAGCGCGGCGCCGATCGCGCCGGTGTTGCGGAACTGGCTGAACACCAGGTCGCGCTCGCGGTTGGCGCGCGCGGCTGCGCCGACCTCGACCAGGGTGTCGTGCGCGGCCAGCGCGGGTTCGCCCTTGGCGCCCTGCTTGCGCAGCCATTCGAGCACCGCGGCGTCGTCGGCGTGCTTCTTCTCGCTGGCGCCGATGCGCTGGAAGCCGTCGAGCTGGCCGTCGTAGTTCTTCATCGCGTTCTGCCAGCCGCGCACGGTGTTCGCGTACTTGACCGCGATGTCGGGGTTCTTGGCGCCTTCGGCCTGGACCATCGCGACCAGTTTCTTGTAGTGGCCGCCGACGGTGGGATAGGTCCACTGCGCGGTGTTGTCGAAGTCCTCGGCCAAGGCGTAGCGGCTGGTCGAACCCGGGTAACCGGCGACCATGACGAAATCGCCCGCACCCAGCGGCTGGGTCGCGATCTTCAGCCAATGCTTGGGCTGGTAGGGCACGTTGTCGGCGGCGTAGGCGGCGGGCTTGCCGTCCTTGCCGACGTAGGCGCGATAGAACGAGAAGTCGCCGGTGTGGCGCGGCCACATCCAGTTGTCGACTTCGCCGCCGTAGTTGCCGATGCTGCCCGGCGGCGCGTAGACCAGGCGCACGTCCTTGATCTCGAGGTTGCGGAACAGACGGTACACGTTGCCGCCGGAGAAGCTGTAGAGGCGGCAGCGGAAACCGGCGTCGGCTTCGCAGGCCGCGACCAGACGCTTCTCGACGTCTTCCAGCGCGCGCGTGCGGCCGAGCGCGTCGGGCGCGGCGGCGATCGCGTTCTTCACTTCGCGGGTCACGTCCTGGATCGAATCCAGGGCATAGATGCGCGCGTTCGGGCCGGCCGACACTTCCGCGGCGGCGGTGGCGGCGTTGAAGCCGTCGCGCATCAGATTCTTGTCGGCGGTGGAATTGAGCTGGATCGCACCGTAGGCGCAGTGGTGGTTGGTCACCACCAGACCCTGCGGAGACACGAAGCTGGCGGTGCAGCCGCCCAGCGAGACCACGGCGCCCATCGGGTCGCCGGTCAGGTCGGCCAGCTGCTTGGCGTTCAACTTCAGCCCGGCCTTCTTCAGCGGGCCGGCGATCTCCGGCAACTGCTGCGGCACCCACATGCCCTCGCCCGCGTGGGCCGGACCGGCCCCGATCGCGAACGTCCCCGTCATCGCCATGGCCGCAGCCAACGCCGTGTATCGCATGCAACACTCCTTGCGGTAATCGACCGGCGAGTCTAGCCCGCCGGGCTTGGGCCGGGACATGACGAAAGTCCTGCCCCGGCCATTCAGGCTGCGCCGCGGCTCACTCGGCGGGCAGGTTCATTTCCTTGAGCAGATGCGGCGCCGGATAGACCTTGGCCAGCAGCCAGCGCATGTAGCGCAGGTCGACGTGGATCGCGCGCTTGTAGCGCGGGTCGAACATCCAGCTGGCGCTGACCGCCTCCCAGTTGCTGTCGAAGTTCAGGCCGATCAGCTTGCCGTGGGCGTCGAGCACCGGCGAGCCGGAATTGCCGCCGGTGGTGTCGAGGTTGGTCAGGAAGTCGACGGTCTGGGTCTTGAGTTCGGGATCGACGGTGCTGCCGAAATCGCCCTTGGCGATCGCCTCGCGCAGGGTCTGCGGCGCGTCGAACGGAGCCACGCCGGTGTGCTTCTCGACGATGCCCTGGACCGTGGTCAACGGGCGATAGCGCACGCCGTCGCGCGGGTCCATGGTGCTGACTTTTCCGTAGCTCACGCGCAGAGTGGAGTTGGCGTCCGGATACACCGCGCGGCCCTGCGATTTGCGAAAACCGATCAGCGCGCGCATGTAGGCCGGGCGCAGCCGCAGCAGCTCGCCTTCGCGCGCCTTGCTCTGTTCTTCCAGGCGCAGCAGCGCCGGCATCAGCGCGGTCGCGGCCTTGAGCAGGCTGTCGCTGGAGGCCTTCAGTTCCACGGCCGGCGCGTTCATCAGGCGCAGTCGTTCGGCTTCATCGCCCAGGCGCGTGCCCGCGTACAGGCTGTCGAGCGCGGCCTGCAGCGCATCCGCATCGGCACCCGGGAACACCGCGTCGAACTCGGCGATGTGCTGGTCCTTGGGCAGCGCCTTGTACTGGATCAGCAGCTCGCGCAGCAGGCGCTTTTCGACCGCCGGCGCGTAGCGGCGCTGGACTTGCTTGAGCTGGCCGGCGATCAGGGTCTCGTCGCGCTGCTGGTAGCCGGATTCGCGCTGCGCATCGGGCTTGCCGCGCTCCGCGGCCAGCCGCTGCAGAGTGATGGCGGCGCGCAGCAGCTGGCTCTGGCTGCGGATCGCGGCCAGCAGCTGATCGCGCTCGGCGGTCTTGGCGGCGGCATCGAGCACGCGCTGCGCGGCGTCGATGTCGGCGCGGATCGCCTTGGCGTCGCGCTGCTTGGCCAGCCAGGCCAGCATCGCCGCTTCGTCGTCTGCGCGCACCCGCACCGCGTCGCTGCGGCGCAGGCCGTCGAGCTCGCCCTGGGCGCGCTTGAGCGTGTTCTTGAAACCGGCGACCTGGGCCGCGTAACGCACCTTGGCCTCGGCGTCGTCGGCGGCGGCGCGATCGACCGTGCCGATCATGCGATCGAACAGGGCCACGCGCGAAGGCAGCTGCCATTCGACCTGCTGCTTGAACTCCGAGGCCATGCGGTGGCGGAAGGTGATGCCCGGATAGCCGGCGAGCATGGCGTAGTCGCCATCGCGCACAGAATCTGTGGAAACCTGCAGGTGTCCGGGCGGCTGATAAGGCACATTGTCGGGCGAATAATCGGCCGGCTTGCCGTCCTTGCCGACGTAGGCGCGCAGCAGGGTGAAGTCGCCGCTGTGGCGCGGCCAGACGAAGTTGTCGACCTCGTCGCCGTAGTTGCCGATGCTGTCCGGCGGCGCGTAGACCAGACGGATGTCGCGCAGTTCGAGCTGGCGGATCAGGTAGAAGTCGGTGCCGTAGTACATGTTGGCGACGCTGCAACGGTTGCCCGGCTCGCGCTCGCATTCGGCGACCACGGCCTTGGTCGCGGCGTCGACCGCATCGTAGTAGGCGCGGCCCTGTTTGCCGCGCGCGCCGGCCAGGATGCGATCGGTGATCTTGTCGAAGCCGGTGGTGACCAGGACCCGGTAGTCGGGATTGGCCGGCAGCTCGGCGGCGCGATCGGCGGCGATGTAGCCGTGCTTGATCAGGTCCTTGTCCGGCTTGCTGTTGTACTGGATCACGCCGAAGGCGACGTGGTGGTTGGTCAGCACCAGGCCGTCGCCGGAAACGAAAGCGCCGGTGGCGCCGCCGACCTTGACCACGGCGTTCATCGGCGGCTTGGCCAGCTCGGCGAGGTCGCCGGGTTCGCCCTTGAAACCGGCCGCACGCAGCTGCCCGGCGATCTCCGGCAATTGCGACGGCATCCACATGCCCTCGTCGGAATGGGCGGGCGCGGCGCACAGCGCCAGGGACAGGGCTAACAGACGGGGGCGCATGGTCGATCCGGATCGCTGGGAAGCCGCGACGATAGGCGATGCGGACTGGACCGGGCAAACCCGGCGGGCGTCCGGCGCAGGTCCGGGGCGTATAATTCCGGTCTCTTTAACCGCACCCCGCGCGGCACCCGAAGGCATGCAACCCATGACGCAAACGATGAAGGCACTGGTCAAGCGCGAAACCGGCAAGGGCATCTGGATGGAACAGGTGCCGGTCCCCACGCCGGGCCCGAACGAGGTCCTGATCAAGCTCGAGAAGACCGCGATCTGCGGCACCGACCTGCACATCTATCTGTGGGACGAGTGGAGCCAGCGCACGATCAAACCGGGCCTGGTGATCGGCCACGAATTCGTCGGCCGCGTGGTCGAACTGGGCGCCGGCGTCACCGGCTACACCATCGGTATGCGCGTTTCGGCCGAAGGCCACATCGTCTGCGGCCATTGCCGCAATTGCCGCGCCGGCCGCCAGCACCTGTGTCCGAACACCACCGGCATCGGCGTGAACCGCAACGGCGCATTCGCCGAATACATCGTGATGCCGGCCAGCAACCTGTGGCCGATCCCCGACCAGATCCCGAGCGAGCTGGCCGCGTTCTTCGACCCTTATGGCAATGCCGCGCACTGCGCGCTGGAATTCGACGTGGTCGGCGAGGACGTGCTGATCACCGGCGCCGGCCCGATCGGCATCATCGCCGCCGGCATCTGCAAGCACATCGGTGCGCGCAACGTGGTGGTCACCGACGTCAACGACTTCCGCCTCAAGCTGGCCGCCGACATGGGCGCCACGCGCGTAGTCAACGTCGCCAACCAGTCCGTCAAGGACGTGATGGCCGACCTGCACATGGAAGGCTTCGACGTGGGCCTGGAAATGAGCGGCAACCCGCGCGCGTTCAACGACATGCTCGATTGCATGTACCACGGCGGCAAGATCGCGATGCTCGGCATCATGCCCAAGGGCGCCGGCGCGGACTGGGACAAGATCATCTTCAAGGGCCTGACCCTGCACGGCATCTACGGCCGCAAGATGTACGAGACCTGGTACAAGATGACCCAACTGGTGCTGTCGGGTTTCCCGCTGGGCAAGGTGCTCACCCACCAGCTGCCGATCGACGACTTCCAGAAGGGTTTCGACCTGATGGAAGCCGGCAAGGCCGGCAAGGTCGTATTGAGCTGGAACTGACCCAGGCAGGCCTTGGCCCGCCTATCCGGCGGCAGCGGGCCTTGGCCCGCCTATCAGCGACGGCGGGCCTGGACCCGCCCTCCCCCGGAACACTGGATTCCCGCCTGCGCGGGAACGACGAGCGAACATCATGTCCCTGACCCAACGCTACGCCGACACCCTCGATGAGATCCGCGCCGCCGGGCTGTTCAAATCCGAGCGCGTCATCACCAGCCCGCAGTCGGCCGAAATCACGCTCGCCGACGGACGCACGGTGCTGAACTTCTGCGCCAACAACTATCTCGGCCTGGCCGACCATCCGGACGTGATCCAGGCCGCGAAGGACGCGTTGGACACGCACGGTTTCGGCATGGCCTCGGTGCGCTTCATCTGCGGCACCCAGGACCTGCACAAGCAACTGGAAAAGACCATCGCGGACTTCTTCGGCACCGAAGACACGATCCTGTACGCGGCCTGCTTCGACGCCAACGGCGGGCTGTTCGAGCCGCTGCTGGACGAGCACGACGCGGTCATTTCCGACGCCCTCAACCACGCCTCGATCATCGACGGCGTGCGCCTGTGCAAGGCCAAGCGCTTCCGCTACGCCAACTGCGACATGGCCGACCTGGAGCAGCAGCTGCAGGCCGCCGACGCCGCCGGTTGCAAGACCAAGCTGATCACCAGCGACGGCGTGTTCTCGATGGACGGCTTCATCGCCCCGCTCGACGAAATCACCGCGCTGGCCAAGAAGTACGGCGCCCTGGTCCATATCGACGAATGCCATGCCACCGGCTTCCTCGGCGCCCACGGCCGCGGCTCGGCCGAGGTCAAGGGCGTGATGGACAAGATCGACATCTTCACCGGCACCCTGGGCAAGGCCATGGGCGGCGCGCTGGGCGGTTTCACCACCGCCAAGAAGGAAGTGATCGAACTGCTGCGTCAGCGCTCGCGTCCCTACCTGTTCTCCAACTCGCTGCCGCCGCACGTGGTCGCAGCCGGCATCAAGGCCTTCGAGATGCTGTCGGCCGCCGGCGAGCTGCGCGAGCGCCTGGCCGAGAATACCGCCTACTTCCGCGAGCGGATGACCCAGGCCGGTTTCGACATCAAGCCGGGCGTGCATCCGATCGCGCCGGTGATGCTGTACGACGCGCCGCTGGCGCAGAAGTTCGCCGCGCGCCTGCTCGAAGAAGGCATCTACGCGATCGGCTTCTTCTTCCCGGTGGTGCCGCAGGGTCAGGCGCGCATCCGTACCCAGATGTCGGCGGCGCACACGCGCGAGCATCTGGACCGGGCGATCGCGGCATTCGTGAAGATCGGCCGCGAGCTGGGCGTGATCGCCGCCTGATTCGCAAGCGGCGCCGCAACGGCGCCGTCCGCGACCGGGCCGCCGCGCATGCGGCGACCCGGCGCGATGCGGAATCCGCGAACGGTCTTCGCTCGGATCGATTCCGCTACTGCGGCTTACTGCGCGGCCGCCATTTCCTGCGCGCACTGCTGCAGGCTCAAGGTCAGCTGCTGGATGGCGATCTGCGCCTGGATCCGGTTCGCTTGCGATGTCGGCTGCTGCGCCAGCATCGTCAGGTTCATCGACAGCTGCAGCGCCTCGATGCTGGCGAGCTCGCTGTAGGCCACGGCTCGCTCCTGCGGCGCGCGGTGCACGAACTGGCCGTTGTTGAGCGTGTCGGTGTTCTCCATCTTCAGCTGCATCACGGACATGTTCAGCAGTTGCGCGTTGATCTGGGCCGACATGAAAGCCTGGCGCGCCTGGGTGACGTGGCCGGCGGCGAGCAGGCTCTCGCCCATCTGGAACTGCAATTTCACGTGCATGAAATTGAGCTGGGCCGTCTGCATCTGCTGATTGGCGGCGGTCGGTTCGGCCAGCGCCAGCGGGCTGGCGATCAGCAGCAGGGACAGCAGCAGGGCCTTGATCGCGGAATAGCTGTTACGAAGCATGGTTCTCTCCTTGAGATTGGGGGAAGCGCGCGTCCGCGCGCGGCGTCGCCGCGCCGGGCGGGGCCGGTGCGGGTCGCAAAAAAGTACGTCGGTGCCGGCGTCCTCTACGGATCGCGAGATCCGGGCCGGCTGGCCACCTCCCTGTGTCGATATCCGCGCCCTTCATGGGCCCGGCCGGCGCTGCGACGCGATCTGCGTCGGCTCAGCGCTGCGGTAGGGCGAGACTAGCCCAGGGATGCGACACGAAACCAGTGCCCGCGATGCGGCGCGCGACGGCGCACTCGCCCTACTCCGTTCTTCTCGCGCGCTCACGCGCTCGCGCGCCGATGCAGGCCCACGAAGGCGCGGGCGCGAGCCGCGCACTCGTGCGAGCGCGCGGCGTGCTCGCTTGGCGCAACGGTTCCGTCCGGCTCGCTCAGCGCTCGCGCGCGATGCGGCGGCGCTTGTCTTCCTTTCTCACCGGCGCCGGTGCGCCCTTGGCCACGCGCACGCCCTTGGCCTTCATCCAGGCATCGAACTCGTCGGCGGTCATGCGCTTGCCGTTCTGCTCCATGTTGAAGCGCCAGGGCGTGTTGTCGTAGCGGGTCTTGGGCTTGTAGGCGGCCGGGGCGGCGTCGCTGGTGCCGCTGGCGCTGCGCTTGCGCTTGTCGCGACGCGCAGTCAGTTGCGTGCATTCGCCCAGCGGCGATGCCAGCGAAGGCGACAGGGGTGCGGCCTCGCCGAAAGCGAGCAGGCCACCCCCCCCCGCGAGCTGGCGTCGCGCCAACGTCGGCGTCGCGGCGGTCGGTTCGAGCAACAACGCAACTTCGGCCTGCACGGCCGGCGCGTCGCCGCTGCGGCAGGGCAACTCCTGCGCGCCGAGCCAACCCGAACACAGCAGCAGCGGTATGGCCATCGCGATCGTACGCATATCGTCACTCCCCAAAGTCCAGCCCATCGGTGCAGGGAGTCTAGGTGCGCGCATCGCAACTCAAAGGTGCGAAACGGTGCGGTCCGGCACAGTCCTGCGCAGGCGCGCGCAGCGATGTCGCGATTGCGGCGCAGGCGCACGCGGCGATGCCGCAGCAGCGCACGTTTTTTTCGGGCACGGGACGTGTCGGTTAAGCGTTCGCGTCGGGGCGTCGATGCGATCGACGCGATTTGCGCATCAGTGCGAGAGTTGCGCGACTTCGGTCTCGCTCAGCATCCGCCACTGGCCTTTGCCGAGCTCGCCCAGCGCCAGTTCGCCGATCGCGACCCGCAGCAGCCGCAGCACGCCGATGTCGAACGCGGCCAGCAGGCGCCGGATCTGACGGTTGCGGCCTTCGTCCAGCACGATCTCCAGCCAGGCGTTCTTCTCGCCGCTGCGCAGCAGGCGCGCCGACTTGGCGCGCAGCGGCTCGCCGTCCTCGACCACGCCGGCGACCAGGGCCGCGAGCGCGTCGGCGCCGGGGATGGTGTCGATCTGGACGTGGTAGGTCTTATCCGGACCGTGCTCGGGGTCGGTGATGCGGGCGGCCCACTCGGGGTCGTTGCAGAACAGCAGCAGACCTTCGCTGGCCTGGTCCAGGCGCCCGACCGGGGCCAGCCACGGCAGCGGCGCGCCCTGCCATTGGGCGCCGTCGAGGCAGCGGTAGACGGTGTCGCGGCCGCGTTCGTCGCGGGCGGTGGTGACCAGGCCGCGCGGCTTGTTGAGCATCAGGTACAGGCGCGCGGCCTGGTCGATGTCGCGGCCGTCGACGGCGATGCGCTGGCGGCCGCGCTGAATGGGGAATTCGGGGTCGCGCACCACCCGCCCGTCGACCGCGACCCGGCCGGCGGCGATCCAGCGCGTGGCTTCGGTGCGCGAGCACAGGCCCTGCTTTGACAGCACGCGGGCGAGGCCGTGACGGGGTATGGCGGTCATGACGAAGGCCGCGCGCGCGGCGCGGCCGGGATGTGGTGGATGGCGCGAAGAACGCGGCGCGACAGTGCGGCGCTTACTTCTTCTTGCCCTTCTTCTCGTCCTTGGGCGCTTCGACCACCGGGGCCGGCGGCGGCGTCGCGGGCGCCGAGCCCGGCGCGCCCTTGGCCACGCGCACGCCCTTGGCCTTCATCCAGGCGCTGAATTCGTCGGCGGTCATGCGCTTGCCGTTCTGGCTCATGTCGAAGCGCCAAGGGGTGTTGTCGAACTGGGTCTTGGGCTTGTAGGCGGCCGGATCGTTCGAACTCGGCATGCCGCTGGCGGCGGGCTTGGCGTTGGCCAGGTTGCAGCCGTCGATGCGCATGCGCAGCAGCACGCGGTCCACCGACAGGGATTCGTCGAAGGCCTGCGAGAGCACGCCGGTCGGCGAGCCCAGCTGGTACGAGGGAGCGACCAGTTCCGGCGCGACCGGGGCGATCACGGTGGGCTGCACCGGCAGCGCGGGCACGGAGATCGCGCCGCAGTTGCCGACGTCGGCTTGGGCGATCGTTGCGATCAACAGCAGCGGCGCTGCGACTAGGACACGATGCATGGCGAACTCCTCCCGGTCTGGCTGTAGCGATGTCCCGACAGGATCCGGACACGACTGAGGCAGTGTAGGCGCGGGGGACTGATCGGACAACCGCAGCATCGTTCACAAGCCGTCGTTCCGCCGCTGCGATCACGTTTCCGCCGCTGCGCCTGCCGCACGCGCAAAAAAACGAAGCCCGGCGCTAGGCCGGGCTTCGTGGTGTTGCTTTCGGGTCCCGAGGGGCCCGTCGTCCTTAGTTCTGGACGTTCAGCTCGGTGCGGCGGTTCTTCTCGCTCTT
Organism: uncultured Lysobacter sp.; assembly: GCA_946480055.1. The sequence continues at coordinate 91,538 of CAMLID010000007.1, forward strand.
GCACGCCGGGAACGCCTGACCCAGGTCTTCCAGCGGACGGCTCTCGCCATAGCCGTTCGGACCCGACAGACGAGCGGCATCGACGCCGTTGCTGGTCAGGTAGTCGTAGGCGGCGCGAGCGCGACGCTCGGACAGCTTCTGGTTGTACGCGTCCTTACCGCACTGGTCGGTGTGGCCAGCCACTTCGACCTTCAGTTCCGGATAGCGCTTCAGGATCTCGGCGGCTTCGTTCAGGATCGTCACCGCGTCAGGACGCAGCGTGGCCTTGTCGAAGTCGAAGTTGACGCCCTTCAGGTCGATCGAGA
>CAMLID010000008.1 GCA_946480055.1 uncultured Lysobacter sp.
GGATGCGCGCCGTTTTTCGAAGGGACAGGGATGTCCCGTCGAAAAATCCCCGCGCCACGATCGACCTCGCACGGGATGGTTGTCTAGTAAGCCCTTCTCTTTGGTTACTTTTGACCGCAGGGAATCCAGGCGGACTCTTGGGCTAGCAAGAGAAAGTGACCCGCATGCGCAGCAGGCGGAAGCCTTTGACTTAAGAAGCGAAGCTAACGCAGAAACCCGGAGCTCGCGGTCGCGGCTCACGCCGCTCCTACCCCGAAGCAAAGCGAGAGCGAAGCAGGCGCGGCCGAGGGGTCGGCGATCGCGGCTCACGCCGCTCCCACAGAAAGCAGAAGGCGGCGGACCGGAAGTGAAACCCCGCCGGTAGGCGAAGTTCGCGGTCGCGGCTTGCGCCGCTCCTACCCCAAAGCGAGAGCGGAGCAGACGCGGCAGTGGGAAGTCCGCGATGATGGGCTTAACAGCCAACCCTACGTTGGAAGCGAGCGGGCTCGCTTACTTGTTGCGTCGCGGCCAAGCCGCGAGCAAGGCCCACAGCCCGCCCAATCCCGCGATCCAGGACGAAGCCGGCACCGACCAGAAGCGCGGTCCGCCGGCCTCCAGGCCGTACAGCACCGCAGCCACGATCAACAACCCGGTCCCCAGAATCGCCGCGACGGTGCGGCGCTGAGCATCTTTCACGGTGCGCGTGAGCTCGGCCAGATCCTGCGAACGCATGCGCAGCTCGTGTTCGCCGCTCACCTGCTGGGTCAGCCAGGCGTGCAGCAGGCGCGGCATTTCCGGCGCGTGCGTGACCAGTTCGGGCAGACGCTTGCGGAATTCCGAGGCCAGGCGCTGCGGGCTGTAACGCTCGACCAGGATGCGTTGCAGCACCGGCCGCGCCACCGCCCAGATGTCGAGCTTGGGATCGAGCAGGCGGCCGACGCCCTCGATGTTCAGCAGGGTCTTCTGCAGCAGGATCAGCTGCGGCTGCAGGGTGAGTTCGTAGCGCTGCGCGGTGCGGAACAGCTTGACCAGCACCTCGGCCAGCGAGATCTCGCTCAAGGGACGGGTGAAGTACGGCTCGCAGACTGCGCGCGTGGCCGCTTCGAGTTCGTCGATGCGGATGTGCGCGGGCATCCAGCCGGCCTGCACGTGCAGCTCGGCGATACGGCGGTAGTCGCGGTTGAAGATGGCCATGAAGTTCTCGGCGAGGTAGTACTGATCCTCGTCCGAGAGCTGACCCATGATGCCGAAGTCCAACGCGATGAAACGCGGATTGCTCTTGCGCTCCGGCGCGCTGTCGACCCAGATGTTGCCGGCGTGCGCATCGGCGTGGAAGAAGTTGTCGCGGAACACCTGGGTGTAGAACACGCGCACGCCCTTGGCCGACAGCGCGCCGCGGTCGATGCCAGCGGCGTCGAGCGCAGCGATGTCGTCGGACGGGATGCCATACACGCGCTCCAGCGTCAGCGCACGTTCGGCGGTGTGCGACCAGATCACTTCGGGCACGTAGAGATCGTCGCTGTCCTTCCAGAATCGGCGCAGCACGCTGGCGTTGGCGCCCTCGCGCTGCAGGTCCAGCTCGGCGGCCAGGGTGCTTTCGATCTCGGCCACGATCTCGCGCGGACGGATCTTGTCGGCGCTGGGATGGGCACGGTCGACCACGCTGGCGATGGCCTTGAGCAGGGCGATGTCGCCGGCGATCTGCTTCTCGATGTTCGGTCGCAGCACTTTGACCACGACTTCGCGTCCGCCCGGCAGGATCGCCGCATGCACCTGCGCGATCGAGGCCGAGGCCAAGGGGACGGTGTCGAAGTCTTCGAAGGCTTCGCCGATGCTGCGCTCCAGCGCGATCTCGACGATCGCGCGCGCGGCTTCGCCGTCGAAGGGTTTGACCCGGTCCTGCAACAACGCCAATTCGATCGCCACGTCCGGCGGCACCAGGTCGCGGCGGGTCGACAGGATCTGGCCGAACTTGACGAAGATCGGACCCAGCTCCTGCAGCACCAGGCGCAGGCGCGCGCCGCGCGACATCGCCGCGATCTCGACCGAGGCGCGCGGCACGAACGGACGCGCAAGCTTGAGCCAGCGCTCGGCCGGCGTGCCGTCGAGCAGGTCGTCGAGCCGGTAACGCAGCAGAACCCGGCCGATGCGCCAGGCGCGCAGCGCCGACTTCATGCGCCGCCCCGCGCGGCGATGCGCTCGCGCAGGCGCGCGACGCGCGCGGCCGCACGCTCGACGTCGTCGCGCACCGCGTCGACGTCGTCGTGGAAGGCGTTGAGTTCGTCGCGCGCGACCACGTCGCGCGATTCCTCGGTGACGAACTCGGCCGCGTTTTGAGCGAAGACGCCGGCCGCGTCGCGTGCGTGGCGCAGGCCGCCAGCGATTCCGTTGGCGATCTGCACGCCCAACACGGGACCGAACACGCCGGAGATCGAGTTCTGCCAGTCCGGATCGAAACGCTCGGCCAGGCGCTGCAGACGGCGCGCGAGGTCGGCGTCGCCCTCGATGCGCAGCTTGCCGACCGGCGGCGCATCGTCGTTACGCAGGAACGGCAGCTGCGAGACCAGTCCTGCCAAGGTGCTGCGCACTGACAGATCGGGTTCCACCGCGGCGTCGACCGGCCCGACCCGCAGACAGTCGCCTTCGACGCGCACCTGCAGCGCCAGCGGCGGCGCCGCCAGATGCAGGGCGAGGCGGCGGCCGTCCAGCGCGCGCAGCGCGTCGCGGGTGTCTGGATCGAGCGCGAGCGCGCGGTTGAGCGCGGCTTCGAGCGCGCCCCCGGCCATGAACTTGAGCGAGGACGGGAACAGGGCGTCGGCGGATGTGGTCATGCCGTTATTGTAGCCCTCCGCCCCGGCGGCTCCGGCGTCACGCCGCCCCGGCCCGGCGTACCGGTCGGAACGGCGGTCGCGCCCGGCGTCAGCCGACTCAGGCCTTGCGGCCGCGCAGCAGCGAGACGATCGCCAGGATCACGAAGACGACGAACAGGAGCCAGGCGATGTTGGTGGCTGCGCCGGCGATGCCGCTGAAGCCCAGTACCGCGGCGATGATGGCGACGATGAAGAAGATGATGGCGTAACGGAGCATTGGAAACCTCCTGAAGATAGCCCGCGGCGGCAGATGCCGAGGGACCTACCCCGATCCTCCTCGGACGCGAGTGCTCAGGCGGTGACGGCGCGGGCTTACGTGCAGGCGGCCTTCAGCCGGGTGAGCCCCTCGTGAAAGCCGACCCGCGGCACGTAGCCGAAATCGCGGGTCGCCGGCGCCATGTCGTACCAATGCGAAGTCGCCAGCTGCTCGGCGAGGAAGCGCGTCATCGGCGGTTCGCCCTTCAGCGGCAGCGCGTGCCACAGGCCTTCGCAGACCGCGCCGATCGCATAGGCCGCGCCGAACGGCAGGGTCTTGTCGACCTGCGGCGCGCCGACCGCGGCGAGCAGACTGTTGAGGGTCTCGCGCATGGTCTTGGGCTCGCCGTTGCTGATGAAGTAGGCACGGCCGGCACAGGCCGCACCCGGAGCGAGGTGGTCGAAGGCATCGAAGTGCGCCTGCGCGGCGTTGTCGATATAGGTGGTGTCGACCTTGTTGTAACCGTCGCCGACGAAACGCAGGCGCCCGGCCTTGGCGCGCGCGACCAGGCGCGGCAGCAACTGGTTGTCGCCCACGCCCCAGATCAGGCGCGGGCGCAAGGCCACGGTCGCCAGCGACGGGGCATTGGCGGCCAGCACGGCCTTTTCGGCGATGGCCTTGGTGGTCGCGTACGGCGCCTTGAAGCCTTCGCCGTAAGGCACGGTGTCGGCGGTTCCGCCTTCGACCGGATGGGTGGCGCGGTGGGTGACGCTGGGCGTGGAGGTGTAGACCAGGCGCCCGATCCCATGGCTGCGGCAGGCCGCGAGCACGTTGTCGGTGCCGACCACATTGGCCTGGTGGTAGCTGTCGTAGCTGCCCCAGGCGCCGGCCTTGGCGGCGTTGTGGAACACCGCCTCGCAGCCGCGCGCGGCCGCGATCACGGCCTCGCGATCGGCGAGGTCGCCCTGGGCCTGGGCCACGCCGAGCGCGTCCAGCGCCGGATACAGGCCGCGGTTGTAGCTGACTACTTCGTAGCCGCGCTCGACCAGGCCGCGGCACAGGGCCTGACCGAGGAAACCGCCGCCGCCGGTGACCAACACCTTCATTTCCATGCTCCTTGCTTGGCGGCCCAGACCGCGAGCTTCTCGCGGCCGATCTTGGCGTTGTGGCGGATATCGACGGGGAAGCGCTTATGGCGCAGGAAATCGCCGATCCCCGCGGTATGCGCGTGGGCGGCGCCGATCGCGCGCAGTTCGCGCTCGATCGCAGGCCAATCGCGCGGGCTAGCGCCTTCGGCCAGTTCCACGCACAGCACCGGCTGTTGCGCGCCGACGGCGCCGACGCCGACCAGCGCGGTACGCCGCACTTGTGCATGCGTGTTGAACACCGGTTCGACCTGCTCGGTGTACAGCGGCCCCTGCGCGGTTTCGACGCGGTGGCTCTTGCGACCGCAGAACCACAACCGGCCCTGCTCGTCGAAATAGCCCAGATCGCCCATGCGGTGGACCACGCGTTCGCTGCCGTCCGCCAGGGGTTCGCGGATCTTGGCGGCGCGGGTCGCGGCTTCGCGTTTGAAATAGCTGTCGGTCGCGGTCGGGCCGGCGACGGTGATCTCGCCGACCTCGCCCACGGCCAGCACGCGCGCGTCCGACCACCGCGCGATCGGCGCGTCGTCGATGGCGACGATGCGGATCTCGTTCGGCGCCACCGCGTGGCCGACGCAGGTGCCGGCGCCGGCCTCGGTGGCTGCGCGCGTAGATTGCAGTTCGCGGCCTTCGATCACCGCCACCGGCAGGCATTCGGTGGCGCCGTAGGGGGTCCAGAGCTGGGCGTCGTCGGGCAGCAGGGCGCGCAGCGCCGCGACCGTGTCCGGCGGCACCGGCGCGCCGGCCGAAGTCACCCGCTTGAGGCCGCTCAGCTTGGCGCCGTGCTTGACCAGCACCGCCATCAGCGCCGGCGAACCGAACAACTGGTCGACGCCGAAGCGCGCGATCACGTCGTGCAGCTTGTTCGGATCGGCCTGGCCCGGGCGGGTCGGGTCCATGTCCGGAACCACCGAACTCAGGCCCAGGGCCGGATCGAACAGCGCGAACGGCGGGAAGGTCGGCATATCGATGCCGCCGGGGACGATGCCGAAGGCCCGGCCCATCATCTCGATCTGGGCGACGAAATGGCGATGCCGGTAGACCACGCCCTTGGGCACACCGGTCGAACCGCTGGTGAACACGATCGCGGCGACTTCGTCGGGACGGGTGTCGGCGAGCTGGCAGCCGGCGCCGCTGCCGTCGCGCTCGACCTCGGCCAGGGTCGCATCGGCGAGCCAGGCACGGGTGCCGGTGGTTATGCGGATGCGGGCCGACTTCGCCCAGCCCAGCACCACTCGCGCGATGTGCGCCAGCGGGATGCCGATGAAGGCTTCGGGCTGCGCTTCGTCCAGGCATTGGCGCAGCGCGCGCTTGTCGATGCCCGGATCGACCAGCACCGGCACCGCGCCGGCCTTGAACAGGGCGAACATCAGCAGGAAGAACTCCGGCGACGGCCGCACCATCACCACGGTGCGGGTGCCGCGCACGATCCCGCGCTTGGCCAGCCCGGCCGCGATCGCATCGCTGCGTGCGTCGAGATCGGCGTAGGTCAGGACCTGATCGTAGCGCGCCAGGCCGTCGGCGCCGCGCGTGCCGGGGCAGCGCATCGCCACCCGCTCGGGCGCCTCGGCGGCGCGCCACGGCAGGGAAGCGGCGATATTGCAGGGCGTGCTGGTCGCGCGCTCGGGCGCGACGGAGGATTCGTTGCTCATGCGTGGATTGTAGGGGGTCCGGGCGAATCGAAGCTCCTGCACTGCTCCCGCTGTGGGAGCGACATGAGCCGCGATGCTCCATCTGCGGCCGGATCGCGGCTTACGCCGCTCCCCCAGAAGGCGGCCGTCACACACACGCCGCCCAAGACTCAGGCCATCGGATGGCTGTCGAGGAAGGCGCGGATCTCCGGCACCAGCACCGCGGCCTTGTCTTCGAGCACGTAGTGGCCGGCGTCCTCGAATGCGTGCACCTGCGCCTGCGGCAGGGCGTCGGTGAAGCCCTTGAGGAAGTGGTGGTCGAACACGAAGTCGCGCAGGCCCCAACCGATGAAGGCCGGACGGTCGGCGTACTCGGGCAGCTTGCGGCCCATGGCCTGGACCAGCGGCCAGGCGGCGTCGCCCTCGCTCAGCGGAATGTCCTGGACGAAGCGCGAGGTGGCGATGCGGTTGGCCCAGGAGTTGTACGGCGCCAGGTACGCGCGGCGTACCGCGCGCGGCATCGGCGTGACCACGCCGACGCGGGCCGCGCTGCCGGCGAAGGCGTTGAGGCCGCGGATCAGGCCGGTGCCGATCGCCGAGTCGCGGCCCAGACGCAGGCGCTTGGGCAGAGGCTTGGCGGCCGGCAGCGGGAACGCGCCGGTGTTGGTGATCACCAGGCGCTTGATCTGGTCGGAATGCTTGAGGCCCCAGCCGAAGCCGATGCCGCCGCCCCAGTCGTGCACCGCCAGGGTGATCGGGCCGTCGATGCGCAGGTACTGCAGCAGGCGTTCGACATCGTCGATGCGCGACTGCAGGGTGTAGGTGTAGCGATCGTCGCGGGGCTTGTCCGACAGGCCCATGCCGACATGGTCGGGGACGATGCAGCGGTAGCGATCGCGCAGGCCCAGCGTCAGCTTGCGCCAGTAATAGCTCCACGACGGATTGCCGTGCAGCATCACCACCACCTCGCCGTCCTTCGGCCCCTGGTCGAGGTAGCTCATCGCGATGCCCGGACGGACTTCGAAACGCTGCGGCTGAAACGGGTAGTCGGGGAGATCGCGGATCGACGTCATCGGTGGCTCGTGCGGCGCCCGCGCAGGAGCGCGGGCCGGGCGGACAGGGGCGCCATTATCGGCCGCAATGCGGCGGCGCGGGGGATTTCGGGTGCGAAAAGCCCGATTCGCCTTGCCTTGGAGTAGGAGCGGCGTAAGCCGCGACCGCCTTACCTGCGCGGCTCCGGGTCGCGGCTTACGCCGCTCCTACCCCAAAGCGGAGCTCAGTAGCCCTGCGCGAACTTGTCCCACAGGGTCTCGAAGCGACCGGCGAAGCTGCGCACCAGGGCCGGGGCGTCGGTCACCACCAGGTTTTCCTGGTTGCCGGTGCTGGCGCTGCGGGTCCAGTTGAAGCTGCCGTTGGCGAGAGTGCGGCCATCGAACAGGGCGAACTTGTGGTGCATGTGGAAGGGGCTGTCGTCGATCCGCACCGGCACACCGTGCTCGCGCAGGCGCGCGATGTCGCTGCCGTCGTCGTGGCGCTTGTCGTTGTCGGTCAGCAGGCGCACCACGACGCCGCGCCGGTGGCAGTCCAGGATCGCCTCGGTGATACGGTCGTCGGAGATCGTGTAGACGCAGATATCCACGCTGCGGCGCGCGCCCATGCACAGCGCGCGTAGCTTGCGCAGGCAATCGTCGCCCGGGGTGAAACAGGCGCTGGATTCGATGCTGGGCGCGGCCCCGACCACGTCCAGGGTGCGCACCACCTGTTCCAGCCAGCGCAGCGCGTCCAGGCATTCGGCCGGGCGTTCCACGATCAGCTCGCGCGCCATGTCGAAGGCGCGGTTGCGCAGGTAGCGCACGCGTTCGGGGTCCAGGCGCGCGCCCAGCTCGCGCAGCTCGAACTTCTCGTCGTTGTCGAGCCGGCGGTCGGCGGCGCTCTCGCGCAGGGCGCGGTCCAGTTCGCTGTAGTCGACGGTCCCCATCAGCGCGGCGTGCGCTCGTTGAGGCGGTCGGCGAAATCGGCCAGCGCGCGCTGCAGCTGCAACTGCTGTTCGGTCGCGGTCTGGACGTGGGCGGTGGCGACCGCGCCGCGTTCGCCCATGTGCTGGATCGCCTCGACCAGGCGCGCCTGCAACTGCGCCTGCTGTTCGGCGCCGTCCTGCAGGCGACCGACCAAGGGCTCCAGCGCGGCCTGCAGCGCCGCGCGCAGTCCGGCCAGCATCGCTTCGGGATCGCGCTCCGGCGTCGGAGCCGGCGTCTTGCTGCGCGGCTGGCTGGCGACGCGTTCGAGCAGTGCCAGGATCTGCGACCACGGCGCTTCCACCGGCGGCGGCGCGACCGCGACGGGCGCGGCGTCCGCCGCATCCAGCGCGCGCACGCCCTCGACCAGATCGGCCAGCTGCGCGACCACGCGCCCGCCGACATCGCTGTCGGAGGCGCCCATCGCCTTGTTGCGCAGGAAGTCGCGCTTGATCTGCGCCCAGCGCTGCGACTGCGCCTCGTCCAGGGTGCCGCGCAGCTCGCCGAGCTTGAGCAGGTTCTCCTCGGCGCCCGCGGTCAGCAGCTGCGCCTCGCCCAGGTAGTGATCGGCGATCAGCTGTTGCAGCTCGGCCTCGTTCATCACCGGCGAGACCTTCTCGGCCAGCTTGTTCATGTTGCGGTAGCTGCCCTGCAGCTTGAACGGCGGCTCGACCCGGTACTGCGCGGCCTGCGCGGCGCTGGCGATGTACTGCTGGTTGACGCGGTAGACCACGTCGCGCACCCGCATCAGGCGCTCCAGAGTGGCGACGATCTCGTTGCTCTCGGCGCCGCCGTAGGCATGGCTGAGTTCGTTGGCCGAGAACGCGCGCCCGGCGGCCTTGTCGACGAAGCGGTACAGGTCGGCCAGCTCGCGCGTGGCCAGCGGCGCCAGCACCGGGTTCGAGGTCAGGCTGTTCTCGAGGTAGCTGAGCTTGAACGCGTCCTCCATGCCGCCGAGCACGTCGCCGAGGTTGTAGATGTCGGCGCGGTTGGCGAGCATGTCCGGAATCTTGAAGACCTCGCCGGACTCGGTGTACGGGTTGCCGGCCATCACCACGCAGAACTTCTTGCCGCGCAGGTCGTAGGTGCGCGTGCGGCCCTTCCACACGCCTTCGATCCGGCGCGTGCCGTCGCACAGCGAAATGAACTTCTGCAGGAACTCCGGATGCGTGTGCTGGATGTCGTCGACATACAGCATCACGTTGTTGCCCATCTCCAGGGCCAGGTTGAGCTTTTCCAGTTCCTGGCGCGAGGTCGCATCCGGCGCGCGCGCCGGGTCCAGCGAACGCACCTCGTGGCCCAGCGCGGGGCCGTTGATCTTCATGAAGATCAGGCCCAGGCGGTGCGCCACGTATTCCATCAGCGTGGTTTTGCCGTAGCCGGGCGGCGAGATCATCATCAGCAGGCCCATCAGGTCGCTGCGCTTGCCCTCGCCGACCGTGCCCATCTGCTTGGCCAGGTTGTCGCCGATCACCGCCAGGTAGACGTCGTTGATGAGCTTGTTGCGCACGAACGAGCTCAGCGGACGCGCCTTGAACTCGGACAGGCGCAGCGCCTCGCGTTCGCGCGCGACGGTGTCCTGGCGCAGCGCCTGGTATTTGCGCACGCCGGGCAGGAAGCGCTCGCGGTGCGCGCGCAGGCGGGCGTGGAAGTCGTCCACGCCCAGGTCCATGCGCTGCGCGGCGACGCGCGGATGCTCGCCGAGCAGGCCTTCCACCGCGGCGCGCAGTTCGACTTCGCTGACCCGGCGCGGCACGCGCTCGTCCAGGAGCAGCAAGGCCACCGCTTCGCGCGCGTAACCGGACAGGGCCGCGTGCGCGGGCTCGCGGCACAAGGCATCGAACCAGTTCGCCGCCAGCGTCCAGCGCGCGGGCAGGCGGTCGCCGAGACGGCGCAGGGTCTGTACGAAACCGTCCCACATGCGCGCGGTGGTCAGACGCTCGTGCAACGTCTTGAGCAGTTGCTGGGCGTACTTGCTGAAGACGAACTGCGGGTGCTCGGCCGACAGTTCGGTCACCAGATAGTCGGCCGCGTGCGCGCACAGCGCCGGGTCGACCTCCAGCGGCTGCGCCTGCAGGAAGGCGCGCATCGCCGCCTCGACTTCGCCGCGCAGGGACAGCAGACCGGCGTCGCTACCGAACAGGCGCTGGATGTCGCGCGCGGTGCGTGCGCGTTCTGGCCACTGCGCCGCATCCTCGCCGGTCGAGACCTGGGCCCAGAACACGCTCGCGAACGCGCGTGCGTCGGCCGAGTAGGCGAGGTTTCCGGCGCTGTCGGCGAGCGGAATCAGAGCCTGCAGGATCGCCGTCGCGTCGTGATCGTGGATGCCCTTTTCGTAGCCCTCGCGGTAGCGCGGCGCGGCGAAGTCGCGCACGGTCCGCGCCAACGTCTCCGGTTGCGCCAGCTGCTGGCGCAGCGCGTCCATGGTCAGACCCTCGCGTTCCGCGGCGGCGGCCTCCAGCACCAGACCGGCCAGGTATTCGGCGCGGTAGAGCGTGGGCGATTCGGAATCCAACGCGACCTGCCAGAACTCGCGCAGCGCATCGAAGGCCTCATCGCGCAGCGGTTCGAGGAAGTCGGTGCCGGTCAGGTGCAGGCTGAGCCCGTCCTCGCGCGGCAGCAGGGTCAGGTCGAGTTCCTGGGTGTTGACGCTGAAGCGGTGGCGCGGACCGAGCTTGATGACCTCGCCGCCGGCCTCGAACAGATCGCTGCGATCGCGCAGCGCGCGCACCGCCTGGTCGCGCGCGCCCTTGAGGCGGGCCTCGACGTCGTCGGCCTTGACGCTGTCCTTGAGCGTGCGCAGGCGCTCGGCCAGTTCGCGCAGCTTGAGGATCATCGGATCGCCGGCGAAGAAAGCGTTGAGCTCGTCCGGACTTTCGAAGCGCGCGGTGCGCCGGCCCAGACCTTCCAGGATGCGCGCCGCGGCGTCCATGACCGACTGCGCCTTGCGCTGGCGGTCGTCGAGCAGGGCCTGCTTGTGGGTCTCGAAGGTTTCGAGCAGTTCCTCGCGCTTGCTGAGGATGTCGTTGAGGAAGTTCTCGTGCTCGCCGAACTGGCTCTCCAGCTCCTCCAACTGCACCATCAGGCGCGAGAGCTGCTCGTCGCAACGCTCCGGGTCGCGCGCAAGCGCCAATGCGCTGGCCACGCTCTGCCCGAACAGGGTGAACTGGGCGCCGAACTGAGCCACGGTCTCGGCCGAACCCAGGCCCTTGCGGCGCTGTTCAGCGCGCGCCTTGGCCTGATTGAGTCGGGCGTAGATGCCGGAGATGGCCTCGACGATGCGGGTGCGCTGCGTCGCGTCGTCCACGCGCAGCGTCGCCATCAGCTGCGACAGCATGTCCAAGTCGCCGGACATGGCCTGCATCTGCTTCAGCGGCTCTTCCAACTGGGCCACACTGACGGCCTGCTGCGCCTGCGCGTCGAGCGCCTGCAGACGCTCGACGTAGGGCTGCAGGGCCTTATCGCCGGACAGGAAGACACCGGTGGCGGTGGCGATGCGCTCGTGCGCGGCCAACAGTTCGGCGCCCATCGCGTCGATCGCGGCGACATCGATGTAGCGGTACTCGCGGATGGTCAACAGCTGGCCGCGCTGGGCGGCGATACCGTTGAGCGCGTCGACGTGCTCCTGCACGGTCTGCCAGCCGTCGGGCAGCAACGAATCCAGCAGCGCCTTGTGGCGGGTCTGGGCCTCGCGCATCGCGCGCTCGGACTGACTGCGGATGCCCTCGACCTTTTCGTACTCGTCGATCACCGACTCGCTGGTCGCGGCGATCTCGCGCAGCACCGAGGCAGCGTCGCCGCCCTTGGCGTCGCCCAGCCAATGGTGGATGTCGAACAGGCGGTGGGTGGCCTGGCTCAGCTGCGCGTAGCGCTGCGCCGAGACTTCGGTGGCGTCGATCTCGCGGCACAGGCTGAGCAGATCGGAAATGCCGCGCACCAGCTCGGCGTTGCCGATCCGGCCCATGAAGCTGTTGCCTGCGGGCTGACGCGCGGCGTGCTCGTCGCTGGAGAACGGGGTCTGCCAGACCTGCATCGGATGGACGCGGGTCGGCTCCTCGCTCTCGGCGGTGAACACCACCATGCGCCCGTCTTCGTAGCGGGCATGGCCGTGTGCGTACACCGGCGTCTGCAGCCGGCGCTCGATCATGTTGTAGGTGAACAGCGCCGAGCGGCCCGACTGCGGTTCGTAGAAGACGTAGAGCACGTCCTCGCCGTTGGGCGAACGGACCGCGCGCTGGAAGCGCATCCCGTCCATGGCCGAGTCGAAGGTCTTGTACTCGCCGTTCTGCAGGTAGTAACCGCCCGGGAACACGATGCCGTGGTCCTCGGGCAGCTGCACGCAGGCCAAGCCGATCGCATCGATGCGCTGGACCTTGCGGGTCAGGGTGTTGAACACCAGATGCCGCCACTGTTCCTCGCGGTAGGGCAGCACGCGCAGCAGGATCAGGCTGCCGACGCGCGCGAACTCGACCTGGGCGTCGTCCAGCGACTGGGTGCGGTCGGCGACCGGCTCGCGGTAGATGCCCAGGCCGTCCTGAGTGTTGTTCTCGATCTTGACCGTGAGGTCGCCGCCGACCGTCTCCACGAACACGCTGTCGAGGATGTTCAGGTGCGGATGACGGCCTTCGACCGCCATCTCGCGGGTCACGCGGGTCCACTCGAAGTCGAACGGCGCCGGCAGCGCGATGTCGCGCTCGCCGCGGTTGTCGATGTAGCGGACCTGGCCGTCGCCATCGACCGACCAGCGGAACACGCGCACGTCGTCCAGGCGCTCGCCGATCTGGAACGCGGCCAGCAACTTGCCGTCGCGCGCCTCCAGCTGCAGCAGGCGGGTGTTCTTGTAGTAGGCGTAGAGCTCGCGGAAATCCTGCGGAAAGCTGCCCGCGGCCAGGAAGCTGTCGGCCAGATCCACCGCCTCGACGTCGTAGCCCTCGGCGGTCTCGACCAGCCGGTGCAGCGAGAACACATCCTCGACCCGGGTTTCTTTCTTCAGACCGATGAAGACGTTGTAGCCGAACAACAGGCAGTCGCCGACCTGGACGATGTCGCGGGCGACGCAGTTGTTCTCGGTGCGGATGCGCAGGCGCCCGGCCACGTCCATGCGGCTGCTGCCGAACTCGGCCAGACGCTGGGTGTTGAGCGTGTCGGCGATCGCACGCAGGCGCGCGCCCTGTTCGCCCAAACGCTTGCTCAGCACCTCGTAGGCGCCGCCCTGGGCGACGGCCTGGTCGAGGATGGCATCGGCGGCCGTTGCGTCCGGCGACTGCGGCTTGGTTTCCGACATCTTCGCTTCACCTTGATTGCCGCCGGCGGGGTACGGAACCGCGGTTCCGGACTGCGCTCGCCTGCGTGCCTATGCTTGCGGCGACAGCGGCCGCTGCGGCCGCTATCGCACCTGCTGTCGCGCGCGCCGGGTCAGGACGCGAGTGAGGCGCCGTCGCCGGACTTGCTCGGCTTGTCGCCTTGCAGCGACAGCAGCTTCTGCAGCACGTCCTGCACGATCGGGCTCTTGCCGGCCACGCCTTCGATGGCCTTGCCCACCGACAGCGCCTTGGCGAAGGAATTGAAGAACTCGCCTTCGCCGCCGACGATGTCGATGTTGGCCTTGCTGAGCGCGGCGGCCAGCACGTCGGCCTGCTCCTTGGCGACTTCCTTGTTGGCCTCGATCGACGCGATCGCCTGCTCGAAGCTCTTCTCCAGCTGCATGCGGAACTCTTCGTGGGCACGCGCGGTGTCGCTGAGCGAATCCAGGGCGTTGAACTTCTGTGCCAGGCCCTCGGCCTCGGACTTGAACTTCTGCAACAGCACTTCGGCTTCCGACAGGCCCAGGTCCTTGGTCGCCTTGGCCTTGGACGCGCCCAGTTGCTCCTCGCCGCGGGCCTGCGCGAACAGGTTCTCTTCCAGGATCTTGGCGTCGGCCAGGCCCTGCTTCTGCTTGGCGTCGGCCTGCGCCTCGGTCACGCGCGCCTGGGCCAGGCCTTCCTTCTCGAACGCGCCGGCGGTGACTTCGCGCACCCGCGCATCGGCCAGACCGGGCGCGGCGCGCTCGGCCTCGATGCCTTCGGCCAGGCGCTTCTTGGCCTCGGCCTGCTTGCCGGCGGCATCCAGCTCGGCCTGGGCCAGCGTGGTCATCTCCACCGCCTTGTGCTTGGACGCGGCCTCGTCGGCCTCGGCCTGCTTGACCAGACGCACCAGCTCTTCCTCGGCCAGGGCCTGCGCGGCCAGCACGGTGACCTGCTTGGCGCGGTCGGCCTCGGACACGGCGCGCACTTCCTTGATGCGCTCCTCTTCCTGAGCCACGGTCTTCTCGACCGCGATGCGCTCGCGGATGACGTTGGCGATGTCCTTGCGCTGCTCTTCCAGGGCCTTTTCCTTGTCGATCCTCTGCAGCTCGACCTCGCGCTCGCGCGAGACGATCTCCAGATCCTTGGCGCGGGTGACCTTCTCGACCTCGATCACGACCGCACGCTGGCGATTCTGCTGCGCGACTTCGACTTCGCGCATGCGGTTCTCTTCGCGGATGTCGAGCTGTTCCTGCACGCCGATGCGGGCCTGCTCGGCCTTCAGGCGCTCTTCCTCGCGCACCTTGGCGGTCTCGGCCTCCTCGCGCGCCTTGATCGTCTCGATCTCGCGCTTCTGGCGCGCCTCGGCGTCGGCCTGCTGGCGTTCCAGAGACAGCATCGCCTCGCGGGTTTCGACGTTCTTCTTGGTGATCGCCAGCTGCTCGTTGCGCTCGAGCTCGTTAGTGATCACGTTCTGCGCGGCGGTCAGCTCGGTGATCTTGCGGATGCCTTCGGCGTCTAGGATGTTGCTCGGATCCAGCGAACCCTTGGGCGTCTGCTCCAGATAGTCGATGGCCACGTCCTCGAGCAGGTAGCCGTTGAGGTCGTTGCCGATGGTCTCCAGCACGCGGTCGCGGAAGTCCTGCCGGTTCTCGAACAGGTCGGTGAACTCGAACTTCTTGCCTACCGTCTTCAGCGCCTCGGAGAACTTGGCGTTGAACAGTTCGTTGACCGCCCCGCGGTCGGAGGCGCGCTCGGTGCCCACGGCTTTGGCGACCTTGAGCACGTCCTGCTGGGTCTCGTTGACGCGCAGGTAGAAGGCGACGGTGATGTCCGCGCGCATGTTGTCCTTGCAGATCAGGCCGTCCTTGCCGCGGCGGTCGACCTCCAGCGTGATCAAGGAGATCTGCATCAGCTCCTTCTTGTAGATCACCGGATACACCAGCGCGCCGGTGAAATGCACCTTCGGGGTCGCCGACAGGTCGTTCACGATCAAGGCCGTGCCCTGCGGCACCTTGATGTAGAACGCCTTGAACAGGCCGAAGAAGCCGAAGATCAGCGCCAGAACGACGCCGAACCCGATCAGGAAGGGAAGGATTTGCGCGAGGATCATCGAAACGTCTCCTATGACTCGATGCTTGCTACCGGGCTCAGGGGCCCTGGAATTCGTCTTCGCCGACGATGCGGTAAGCGTTCTGCTCGGCGAGGTATTCGATCAGCACGACGCGGTCGCCGCGCTTGAAACGGTCGGAACGGGTATCGCGCACCTGCAGGATCAGGCCGGCGCCGCCGTCCTCGACCGTGGCGGTGCCCTGGCTCGGGGTGACCTCGGGACTGCGCACCACCCCGCTCTGGCCCAGCACCGACTTCTGCGGCGCTGCGCGCAGTTGCGCGAAGAAACGCCGCGCCGGGCGCAGCACGATGCCGGTGATGAACGCGGCCACCACGACCGCGCCGGCCGCGACCGCCACGCCCAGCATCCAATGCAACATCGGAACGGGCAGATGGCGCAGCAGCAACAGTTCGGTGAAGTAGCACAGCAGCCAGGAGAAGAAGATCAGCACCGTGAGCACCAGCGTCAGCGGCACGCCGCCCAGGCCGTAGCGCATCAACGGGCCGGCGATGGCCTCGGCATCGACGTCGGCGTCGCCGCCGAAGAACCCGTCGAGCACGTCTATCTCCAGCAAGCCCAGCGACGCCAGCAGCCAATAGGCCACCGCGGCAGCCAGCAACATGCTGAACACCACCGTCGGAAACGACAGTACGGTCTGCAAGAACAAGCCCATCGGAATCCCCATCCCCTCGTTCGTTACCGCGCCGGCCGGGCCGGCGCGTGGCGGCGGGCGCTCAGCCCGCGTTTTTCTGCTTCAAACGTTCCAACACCGAATCCGCGCTGGCGGCATCGGAGATGATGCCGGCCTGACGCAGTTTCACATCGAGCGCGTCCTGGCCTTCGTCCTTGGCCAGTTCGGCCGCCGCATCCATGCGCGCGCCGCGTTCGGCCTGCTTGAGCTTGATCCGCTCCAGCGATTCCACCGCGGTCTGCATGCGGCTTTGCGAGCCGCTGTAGCGGTGGGCGACGGTGGCCTGGGCGCGCTGCACGCTCTCGGTCGCCTTGACCGTGTCGAGCTGCTGCTTGAGCCGGCGGATGTTGCCTTCGGCCTGGGTGATCGCCTTGCGCAGGTCGACGATGCTGGCGGCGAACTGGCGCGCCTGATGCTCGTCACCGTCGCGGCTGCTTTCGAGCAGGGCGATCTTGGCCGCGACTTCGCGCGCCAGCGGCTCGTCGCCGCCTTCCAGGGCCTTCATCGCGTAGGCCTCGTATTCGGCGACCTTGTCGCGCGAGCTCGTCAGGCGGTCTTCGGCCAGCTTGTGCTTGGCCATGATCTCGGCGAGCGCTTCCTTGGAGCGGCGCAGCTCCAGGTCGGCGTCGCGGATTTCCTGGTCGAGGATGCGCAGCGCCTGCCCGTCGACCAGCGATTCGCCGACTTCGTTGGCGCCGCCGCGCAGGGCGGTCAACAGCTTGCTCCAGATGTTCATGCGTGCGTCTCCTGGGTCGGCCGCATCACGCGGCCTCGCGCAGCTGGGGTTCGTAGGCTTCGGTGGCCTTGATCACGTTGTCGGCCAGGGTCTCGATCTCGAACAGCACGTTCGACAGCGAGGACCCGGCGCTGAGCGCGCCGAACATGATGTAGACCCGCTCGCCGTCGGCGAGGGTCTCGATGCCGACCGTGGACAGGGGGAACATCTTGTGGGTGCGCAGCACTTCGTCGTTGAACGATGCGGTGTCGCGCACCTGCGCCACCGGCCACAGCATGGCTTCGACCACGATCTGTTCGCCGACCACGGCCATGAACAGCGGCAGGTCGCCGTACTCGGACATCACCACGTGCAGGCCCGGCTCGGCGCCGTCGATCAGTTCGATCCGGGACTCGCCGCTGCGGAATTCCTCGGTCGCCGACAGCGCCTCGTACAGGGCGGTCGCCGTCCAGTTCTTCGATTCGCTCACTCCACTCTCCTTATCGGGTCGCGCCGTCGAGGCGCCGATCGCCCCCCGCGGCTGACGCATGCGCTTCTCGACCGCCATCAGTTCGTCGCCGAACTCGGGCAGGATCCACACCTCCTTCTTGACCAGCCCCTTCTGCCGCAGGCGTTCGCGGTGCAGGCGCTGGTAGTAGGCGGAGGATTTGCGTTCCATGGAGCGCAAGTTATCGCATCACATGTAACGACTGCAAGTACTCACATGTGATATTCCGACGAATGGCGATTGGCGCCGAGCCCTGCGCCGTAACCCAATAAAAACAACAAGTTGCCTTGACCTATACCCATCGGCGAACGCGGCCCGACACCGAGACCGCCCTGGGATGGTCTCGGTGCGCCTCGTTGGTAAGTCGATGCGATGTGCCGGCACGCCGGGCGCACTGGCGCCGCTCAGCCCAGGCGCCGCGGCCCCAGCGCCTGCTGTTCCTGGGCCTGGGCGCGTTGCGTGTCCTGGGCGAGTTGCTGCTGGCCGACCTGGTCGAGCTGGCGCTGCGAATCGGCCACCGGGGTGCGCGCGGCCTCCTGCACCGGCGTGGCGCTGACCCGGTGCGCGGGGTCGTCGAGCCGCCCCTGCACCGCGATCAGGTTGCCGTTGAGGTCGGGGCCGCCGCTGTGCGCATCGCGACTGAAGACCAGATGATCGATGCCGGTCATGCGCGCGCGGGTCGCGTCCACGGCCACGCCCATCGCGGTGCGCTGCAGTTCCTCGTTGCTGGCCTGCTTGCCGTGGCGCTCGTACAGCGACTGCACCTGGCCCAGGGCGTCGCGGTACAGCGGGTTGTCGGACGCGGCATCGCTGCGCTGGCCGGTGGCGCGCTCGCGTTCGCCCGGCGCGGTCACCGGTGCATCGTTGGCGGGCACGCCGTCGACCGGCACATCGGCCAGACCGCGCGCACCGCCGCCGGGCGCGGCGTTGCCCAAGGTGATACCGAGGTTGCCGCTTTCGAATTCCTTGACCGTGACCGTAGCACCCGCCTGGTCGGTGATGCGCAGGTCGGTGCCCTGCACCAGATAGGTGTAGCGGCCGTCGGCGCTGCGGTAGGTGTTCTCGGGATCGCCTTCGTTGCGCACGCCGCCGGTCAGCGCCTGCCCGCCCCAGCGCACTTCGCCGAGCTTGTCGCTGTCGAGCACGGTGTCGCCGTCGCCAACCACGTAGGTGTCGTTGCCCTGCCCGCCTTCGAGGCGGTCGCGGCCGGCGCCGCCGATCAGGATGTCGTCGCCGCGCGCGCCGCGCAGGGTGTCGTCGCCGCCTTCGCCGATCAACAGGTCGTTGCTGGACACTTCGGCGTTGTTGCGCCGGCGAGTGGCGTCGAGGGTGGCGGCGTGTTCGGCGTCGACCGCGACCGTCGCTGCGTTGCGGCCGGGATCGAGGTAGATCGCACCGGCCTCGAAGGATTCGTTGGTGAGGCGGTCGGCCAGATCGGGGTGCTCGCGGCGCAGGTCGGTGAGCAGTGCATTGCGCGCCGGCGTCAGGGCCTCGCGGATGGTCTGTACTTCGCCGTAGTCGGCGGTGATGTTGCTGTAGTCGCGATTGGCCAGATCGATCATGTTGCGGCCCTCGACGCGGCCGTCGATGGACTCGCCCCAGTTGCGCTCATCGCGGACGATGCGGTCGCGGTGCAGCTGGAAGCTGCGATAGACATCGCGCGCCTCGTCGGCGCCGACGTTGGCCGGGTCGTCGTACAGGCCGAACAGCTGGCCTTCCATGTAGCGGCGCTTGCGCAGGCCGCCCTCGGAGGGCGCGTGCGAGCCCCAGGAGTTGTAGCGCAGCTCGAACCAGGCTTCGGCGCGGTCGCCGGCCTCGACCGCGTCGCGGAACGGTTCCATGTTGCGGTTATAGGAACCCACGCCGCGGTTGTAGACCACCGACACCGCCGCGGCTTTTTCGCGCGACATCGGCATGTTCAGCGCATTGACCGGCGCTTCGTACTCGGGGATCGAGGCCTCCAGCAGCCGATCGGCCTGGGCGGCATCGAGCGCACGCGGGAAGGTCAGGCCGAGCCGGGTGCGGTCGGCGGCGGGCGCATCGTCGATGCGCTGCAACAGCGCGCGCTCGTCGCGGGTCAGCTCGATGCCCGAGCGATCCCAGATCTCGACGTTGTTGGAGCGGTTGAAGGTGTAGCCGTAGCCGATCGTGGCGCGGGCGTCGCCGACGTCCTGCGAACGCTCGTGCAGCGACTCGGTGATCTTGACCAGCCGTTTGATCAGCTCGTTGTACTGCTCTTGGGTGAGTTCGTTGTAATCCATGACGCTTGTCGCTCCTGGTGATCCGCCCCTCCTGGGGCGTGGGTATTGCGGATGGTTCACATCAGATCGGCGTAGTCCCCGATCTGGTCGCACACGGGCTTGGGCGGATCGGCCAGCTCGACCACGCGCTGGGCGTCGGGGTCCTTGCCCTTGCTGGCGCCGACGATGCCGTAGACCAGGTAGTAATGGCCGTCGCGCTCGATCAGGCCGAAGCGCGACAACTCGCTGAAGCTGTAGCGGCCGCCATCGGCGCGCTCGACCGCGAACTCGCATTCGGAATAGCTGCCGGCGCCGCATTCGGCCGACAGGCTCTTGAGGCCATGGCGGCCGCCGAGATCGAAGCGGTAGTCGAGGCCGCCCTCGTCGGAGCCGCCGGGCTTGAGTTGGTAGCGCTCGTATTGCCCGGAGGCTTTCCACTCGCGGACCTGGGCGCACAGGTCCGCAGATGGGGCCTTGCCGATCGGCGCGGCGGTGGCGCAGGCCGAGGCCAACAAGGGCAGGACCAGGGTGAAGGCGAATTTGCCCATGCATCGCTCCGTGATGACGTGATCGCTTGCGTAGCGCAAAGCATGCCGCGCGCCCGTTGCGGCTACAACCCGGCGCGGGCGTGCTGCGCTGTTCAGTTTCTGGGATGCGGCGAACCGGGCCGGCGGCCCGGCCGGCTCAGGCGGAAATACCGTGCAGTCGGCGCGCCTCGTCGATCCGCGACTTCACCATCGGATCGAGCTCGCTCAGTTCGGCCTGCTTGAAGATGTTGCCGAGCACGCGCTTCTCGTCCTCGTCGACGCTCTGGTCGCGCAGCGCCAGCGCGAGCAGCTTTTCGAGCTCGGCGACGTCGAACTCGCCGTCGTTGGTGAAGACCGGGATCGAGGCCAGGGCGATTTCCAGGTGGCTCTTGGGGATGGTCATAAGCGGCTCCTTGCGCTGCATGCGGGGCTTCGATCCTAACGCGGCGGGTGTGCGGATCGTGACGAATGCGATCGCTGCGCAGTGGTACGCGCCGCTGCGTATCCGAACCGTCGCGCAAACAAAAAGCCCGCGCTGCTCAGCGCGGGCTTTCGGGTACGACGGCCGGACGCGTCGGCGGCGTCGCTTACCAGACCACTTCGGCCATCGAGCAGTTCAGGCCCGAACCGATGCCGAGCAGCGCGACGCGGTCGCCCTTCTTCAGGCGGCCCATCTCGCGCAGTTTGCTCAGCACGATCGGCACCGAAGCCGGGCCGATATTGCCGTGCTCATTGAAGATGGTCAGGACCTTCTTCGGGTCGATGCCGAAGGCCTTGATGAAGGCCTGGGTGTGGACCTGGCTGACCTGGTGGATGACGAATTCGTCGAGTTCGTCGGCGACCCAGCCCAGCGCGCCGATCGCCGCCAGCCAGGTGCGCTGGGCGAGCTTGAGGCCCTCGGTCAGCAGCATCTTGGTGTCGGTGACCATGCGGTCGAGGTTGCCGCGGCACAGGCCGTTCCACTGCGTCGCGGCGCGGGTGACGCCGCCGCGGTAGCGCGGCGCGCCCGGCGCGAGTTCGGAACGCGCCATCACCATGGCCGCGGCGCCGCAGCCCAGGGTCAAGGTCGCCAGTTCGTTGCGGAACTGCTCGGCGGTGGCGTCGGGCGAGGTCAGGCGCTCGAGGGTCTTCTCGTAGGCCAGGCCGGCGGTCTCGCCGTCCACGACCAGGGCGTAGTCGATCTCGCCGCGCTCGATCATGCGCGCCGCGATGTCCATGCCGTTGATGAAGGCCAGGCAGGCGTTGGCGACGTCGAAGTTCTGGCAGTGCTCGGACAGGCCGAGGTTGCCGCTGACGATGCTGGCGGTGGACGGCTCGAGGTAGTCGCGGCTGACCGAGGTGTTGACCAGCAGGCCGACGCGGTCGGGTTCGATGCCGGCATCGGCCAGCGCCTTGACGCCGGCCAGGGTGGCCGCGTCGGAAGCGAGCATGTCGCCGTCCCACAGACGGCGCGCGTGGATGCCGGCGATGTCCTTGAGCACGTCGGCCTTGATGCCGAGCCTGTCGAGGGTCGGCTTGAGGCGTTCGTTGATCTCGTCCGAGCTCAGGCGACGCGGGGCGTCGATGTGGGCGAGACCGGCGATGGCGACATGTTGGAACAGCATGGGCGGCAAACCGTGAGCGGAAACACGAAAGATTAACGGGTTCCACGCCGCCCTGCATTAAATGGTGTCGCCCGGACCACGGAAAGGGCGTCAGCGGCTGAAGCATTCAGCCGCTGACGGCCGGCACCCAAACGGTGCCGGGACCAGCAAAAGTGGGCTGCGGGCCCTGGATCGGGCCCTAAGGCGGGTCGGACGGGCTTTCAGCCGCCGACCGGGTAGGTCTTGGCGCCTTCGGCCGGGGCGGCGGCGGGCCGACCGACGGTCGGGGCCTGGGCGCCGCAGCGGTAGGCGGCGTAGCGCTGTTCGCCGTTGGCCGGCGGCGCCAGCGGCTGGATGGTGTCGGCCTGCAGGCCCGGGGCCTCGTTGCGGGCCAGGGTTTCCAGCTCCTCGCTGACGCGCAGGGCGTTGCGTTCGTAGAAGGCGACGCTGTCCTTGACCGAGACGGCAACTTCGCCGCGCTTCTCGCAGGCCGGCGCGGCGCCGCCGCTGAGCACGCGCACCGCGGACGCGCCGGGAGCCATCTGCACCCAGGTGCAACCGCCGAGGACCAGGGCGGCGAACAGGGAAACGGCGAGCGGACGATTCATGCGGAGCTCCGGCGGGGCGTCGTGGATGACGCGCATTCTGGCTGGCTGCGCGTGAATTTGGGAGGACTGGCGATATGACGCCGCGATCTCATGCGCGGCCCTCACCCCAACCCACACCTCGGCCCGACCGCATAGCGGCCGGGCGTTCGGTGCAGCGCGAGCCGACGGCTCGCGAACGCTGCCCCTCGCCCAATGGGAGAGGGGCTACAGGCTTACTTCTTGACCGGCTTGCCGTCGGCGTCGACCGACTGCACGTCGCCGAGCTTCAGATCGCGGATCGGCTGCTCGATCTTGGACAGATCGCCGACCACCACCCAGGTGACCGCGGCCGGATCGATGGTCTTGGCCGCGGCCTGGGCCAGCGCCGGGGTCATGGCGTCGTTGCGCGCCTTGTACTGGACGATGTAGTCGTCCGGACGGCCGTAGCGCAGGTTGCCCGCGACCTGGCCCAGCACCGCGTCTGCGGTCTCGTAGGCGCCGGGCAGGCTGAGCGTGTTGCTGGCGCGGATCTTCGCCACTTCGGCGTCGGTGATCGGCTCCTGGCCGGAGGTGAAGGCGTCGATCTCGCGCTTGAGCTCCTTGATCGACTCCACGGTCTTGTCGCTCTGCACCGCCGCCGAGGCGATCCACGGACGCTGTCCCTTGGTGTTGCTGGCGCCGCTGTAGGAACCGTAGGCCCAGTGCTTGTCCTCGCGCAGGTTCATGTTGAGGCGCGAGCTGAACTCGCCGCCGAGCACGCCGTTGGCGAAGTCGAAGTCGATCGAGCCGGCGTCGGCGGTCGGCGGCACCACTTCGCCGACGTAGATGTTGGACTGGATCGCGCCGGGCTGATCGACCAGGAACACGCGCGGCGCCTTCGGACGCGGCACCGTCGCGACCTCGGGCAGCGCCGGAGCGTTCGGCGCCGGCTTCCAATCGCCGAAGCGCTTTTCCAGCTCCGGCACGATGGCCTTGAGCGTGGTGTCGCCGACCACGACGATGCGGACCTTGTCGGGCTGCAGCCAATCGCGGTGGAAAGCGACCAGATCGTCGCGGGTCAGCGAGGCGATCGAGGCCTCGGTGCCGCTGCCGGTGAACGGGATCGCGTAGGCGTGGCCGGCGCCGTACAGCAGCGGCGGCAGCACGCGCAGCGCGGCGGTCTGCGGACGCGCCTTCTCCTGCTTGATGCCGGCCAGCCAGGTCGCGCGCACGCGCTCGATCTCGGCGGCGTCGAAGCGCGGACGGCGGACCACGTCGGCGAACAGGTCCAGCGAGGGATCGAGCTTGTCCTTCAGCGCCGACAGGCTGATCGAAGCGCTGTCCAGGCTGGCGCCGGCGCCGAGCTCGGCGCCCAGGGCCTCCTTGCGCGCGGCCAACTGCAGCGCGCCGTAGTCGCCGGCGCCCTCGTCCAGCATCGACATCGCGAAGCTCGCGGTGCCCAGCTTGCGGCCCTGGTCGGCGGTGTAACCGCCCGGGAATTCCATCAGCAGCTGCACCACCGGGATCTCGTGGCGCTCGACCAGCACCACTTCCATGCCGTTGGACAGCTTGCCGCGCTGCGGGGTCGGGAAGCTCAGCGCCGGGAAGCTCTTGGTCTGCGGCACGCCGAGGCTGCGGTCGACGTCGGACTTGACCGTCTTGAACTTGGGATCCGGCGCCGGTACCGCGGCCGGTGCGCTGGCCGGAGCGGCCTGCGCGGTTTCCGGCAGCGACGAGGCTGGCTTGTCGCTGGGCTGCACGACCAGCGTGTGCGAGCCCACGCCCAGCCACTTCTGGCCGGCCGCGCGCACGCTTTCCGGCGTCGCCGCCATCAGGGTTTCCAGTTCCTCGCGGTAGCAGTCGGGCTTGCCGCTGTAGACCGCGCACTCGGCCAGCACGTCGGACTTGCCGCCGAAGCCGCCGATGCGCTCGATGCCGCGCACGAAGTCGGCGCGGATCGCGGTCTTGGCCTGGTCGAGTTCCTCGGCGGTCGGGCCCTGGGTCAGCAGGCGCTGCAGTTCCTCATCGACGATCTTCTCGACCTTGGCCGAATCCACGCCTTCCTTGACCGTGGTGGTGATGAAGAAGGTGCCGCTGATCTCGCTGTTCCACACCGAGGTGCCGACGTTGTCGGCGAGCTTGTCCTGGTGGACCAGGCGCGTGTCCAGGCGCGAGGAGGCGCTGCCGCCCAGCACCTGGCTGAGCAGGGTCAGCAGGGTCGAATCCTTGCTGCCGTTCTCGGCGACCGGCCAGGCGCGGTAGACGCGCACCTGCGGCACGCGGTCGGGCACGGTCTCGCGGGTGTCCTGGGCGCGCTTGGGGATGTTGGCGGGCATGTCCTTGAGCGTGGCGCTGGCGGGGATGTCGCCGAAGTAGCGCAGGGCTTTTTCCTTCGCCGTCTTCAGGTCGATGTCGCCGGCCAGCACCAGCACCGCGTTGTTGGGGCCGTACCAGCTGCGGAACCAGGTCTTGACGTCGTCCAGCGAGGCCGCGTCGAGGTCGGCCATCGAGCCGATGGTCTGCCAGTGGTAGGGATGACCGGCCGGATACAGCGCCTCGAACATCTTGGCGTTGATGCGGCGGCCGTAGGGCTGGTTCTCGCCCTGGCGCTTCTCGTTCTGGACCACGCCGCGCTGCTCGTCGAGCGTCTTCTGGTCGATCGCGCCGAGCAGGTGGCCCATGCGGTCGGACTCCATCCACAGCGCGGTGTCGAGCGCGGTGGTGGGCACGTTCTGGAAGTAGTTGGTGCGGTCCTGATTGGTGGTCCCGTTCTGGTCGGTCACGCCGACCAGTTCGAACGGCGCGAAGAACTCGCCTTTGTGGTTCTCCGAGCCCTGGAACATCAGGTGTTCGAACAGGTGGGCGAAGCCGGTGCGGCCGGGCTGCTCGTTCTTGCTGCCGACGTGGTACCACAGGTTGACCGCGACGATCGGCGCCTTGCGGTCGGTGTGCACGATCACGCGCAGGCCGTTGGGCAGGGTGAATTCTTCGTACGGGATCGCGACCGAGGCCTTGGGCGCGGCGGCGAACGCGGGCGCCGGCGCGGCGGCCCCTGCGCCGATTACGGCGGCCAGGGCGAGAGCGAGGGCGGCGGCGCGCGGGCGGGCGCGGGACGTCGGCGAGATCGGGGACATGGTGGCTCCTGAGACGGTCGGATTGGAACGAACGGATGCGCGGGCGGGCCGGGGGCGCGTCGCGCGACCCTGCATCGTAGTCGCCGCGACCGGCTCAGGGCACTAGGCCACAAGTTAGGTAGGGGGCGCCATCGCGCTGCGTTGTGCGTACTTTCCATGCCAATCGGCGCTGAGCTTGGCGCGCCGCATAATGCGCGCATGTTCGACGTCATCCTCTACCAGCCCGAGATCCCGCCCAACACCGGCAACGTGATCCGGCTGTGCGCCAATACCGGCGCGCGCCTGCACCTGATCGCGCCGCTGGGTTTCGAGCTGGAAGACAAGCAGCTCAAGCGCGCCGGCCTGGACTACCACGAGTACGCCCGCCTGCGCGTCCACGACAGCCTGGGCACGGCGCTGGCCGCGATCGCCCAGGACCAGGGCGCGCCGCCGCGGCTGTACGCCCTGAGCACGCGCGGGCGCACCCGCCACGACCGCCCGGCCTACCGCGCCGGCGACGCCTTCCTGTTCGGCCCGGAAACCCGCGGCCTGCCGGGCGAGGTGCTGGATGCGGTGCCCGAGCCGCAGCGCCTGCGCCTGCCGATGCGCCCCGACAACCGCAGCCTCAACCTGTCCAATGCGGTCGCGGTGGTGGTGTTCGAGGCCTGGCGTCAGTTGGGGTTCGACGGCGGCGAGTGAGACGCGGCAGCGATGCCGCTGCCGCCCCTGCCGTGAGCCGTGCTCACGAGAGCCGCGCTCAGCCGCCCAAGGCCACCCAGGCGCCGACCGCGACGACCGCCAAGGCGCCGGCGGCGGCGCCCACCAGGATCCGCTCCTGCCGTTGCGAACGCGCCAGCGCGTCGCCGTAAGGCATCGTGGTGTGCGCGATCATGGTGTACAGCGGCAGCCAGGTGCGCGGCAGCAGACGGTTCAAGGCCACGTCCAGGCGCTTGCGCGCGAGGAACCAAGGCGACTGCACCTTCTGCCGCAGCTCGACGAAGTTGGCCTTGGACAATTCCGCCAGCGTATCGGTGTGCGGGCGCCGCGAGCGCTCGTAGTCGGCGAACGCGGCCGCGCGGTCGCCGTTCTGGCGTGCCAGGGCCGCCATCAGCGCCGAGCAATCCTCGAACGCCGAGTTCATGCCCTGGCCGTAGAACGGATACACCGCATGGCAAGCGTCGCCGACCAGCACCATCCAGTCCTCGCGGCTCCACGGCGCGGTGCGCGTGGTCACCAGACTGCCGACCGGATGCGCCATCCACTCCTCGACCAACTGCGGCAGCAGCGGCACCAGATCGGGGAAGTAGGTCGCGAACAGCGCGCGCACCTCGTCCTCGTTGCGCGTGGTGGCGAAGCTGTCCGGGCCTTCGAACGGCAGGAACAGGGTCAGCGTGTGCGAGCCGTCGCGGTTGGGGTGCGAGACGAACAAGCCGTGCGTGCGCGGCCATACGTGCAGCGCTTCGAGCTCGATCGCCGAGCTGCCGTCGGCGCGCGGCTTCAGGGTGAGCTCCTTGTAGCCCCATTCCAGGTATTCCTGGTGATAATCGGCGCGTTCGCCGCGCTGCATTTCCTGGCGCGCCCGCGAGAACGCACCGTCGGCGCCGACCACCCAGTCCGGGCGCACCTTCAACGAGGCGCCGCCGGCTTCGAACTCCAGCTCGCGCGCGGCCTTGTCGATCGCGACCAGGCGATGGCCGAAATGCAGGCGCAGCTGCGGATAGCGCTCGGCACGGTCCAGCAGCAGGCGGTTGAGTTCGTTGCGGTCGATCGAGTGCAGCACTTCGCCGCGGTCCTTGCCGTAGGGCTGGAAGCGGGTGCTGCCGTCGGGCGCGTGGATCACGCGGCCGCGCATGGTCACCGACATCGGCATCACCGCGTCGATCAGACCGGCCTCGGTCAGCGCCTGGATGCCGCGCTTGGACAGGCCCAGGTTGATCGAACGGCCGCCCTCGGCGCCGCCCAGGCGAGGATCGGGCCGGCGCTCATAGACGTCGACGCCGTGGCCGAGTTCGGCCAGGCGCAGCGCCAGCAGCGAGCCGGCCAGGCCGCCGCCGACGATGGCCACGCGCGAGCCCGCGGGCGCTGCGGTTTGCATATCGGTAGGCAGGTCAGCTGGCGTCATCGACCACGGTTCCGGCGGTGCGGGCACGGCGCCCGCCTGCGGACGCGCGCGCGGCGGTGCGCGGCATCGCGCTCAGGCGCGGCGATTCGATCAGGCTGGCGCCCAGGCGCTGTTCCAGCTCGGCCTCGACCAGGGCTTCGATCGCCTGTTCGAAGTTGTTGCGGCGCAGGTTGGGGCCGAGCCGGCGCAGGTAGGAGCGCAGGTAAACCGCGCGCACTTCCGGCGAATCGATATCGCGACGCAGGAACGGCAGGTCGGATTCGACCATGTGCCGGATCGCCAGCATCGGGATCGGACTGCGCAGCGGGAAGAACTCGGGGTTGCGCAGGCCCGGGCTGCTGTTGTGGGCGTGGAACTCGCCCAGCATCAGGCCCAGCTCGACGAAGCCGCCTTTGTTCGCGGCCTGGATGCGGTCGATCATCGCCGCGCCGTCGCCGCCCAGGTTCGGAAACACGATCAGGATCGACTTGTTGACCGCGGCCGCGCCGGTGCGCGGTTCGATCTCCAGGAACAGATCGCGGTAATGACCGATCAGTTCGCCCAGGCGTTCCGGGTCGGGGTCGCGGTCGTCGATCTGGGTCAGCCAGATCGTGTCCAGGCCCAGCGCCAGCGGCGTGAACGGACACACCGGGCCGGTGCGCCCCAAGTCTGGATGCGGACGCGCGAGGAACTCGCGCACCCAGCTCACCGTGGTCGCCAGCGGCGAGTCCGGGTGCTGGTTGCGCTCGACATCGGACGCGCGCAGCAGTTGCCCGCGCGCCGCCGCGCCCGCGCTTTCGACGTGGGTGCGCGCCGCCATCAGCGCCGCATCCGGGTCGGGCATCTGGAAGGAATCGTTATCTGGGCTCATCGCCTCGCTCCTTGTCCCCGGCCTATCCGCCACGGATCGCATTGCGCACGCTGAGCGGGCGCATGTCGGTCCACAGCTCGCGGATGCGGGCCAGGCAATCTTCCTTCGGCCCCTCGAAGCCGGCATCGCGCCAACCCTCGGGGACCGCATACGCCGCCGGCAGGATCGAGTACTGGTCTTCGTGATTGACCAACACGCGATACATGCCGAGATCCATCTCTTCTCCTTGCATAACCCCTCCTTCGCAACTCAAGCCGCGGCACTGATCTCCGCCGGCACGCCCGCGGCCAGGATCGGCGCGTCGGGTAATTCGTCCTCGATCCGCCGGATCGCGCGCACCGCATAGGCGCTCGCCGCTACCAGCGTCATCAGGACGCCAAGAACGATGAACATCAGGCCCAGACCGCGGCCGGGGCCGACCCCGATCCACGCCCCGACCGAACCGGCCAGGGCGCCACCGGGCGCCATCAGCGGTTCGAACACGCGCTCGGCCAGCGGACCGGCCAGGCAATAGCCCAGCGGCATCGCCGCTTCCGACAGCACGCGCTGGATCGCGAAGCAGCGGCCCTGCAGATCGGCCGGCACCTTGCTCTGCCACAGCGCGGCATTCGAGGCGTTGAGCACGGGTAACGTCAAAAAGAAGCCGAAACCGGCCACCAGCACCAGCGCGAACGACGGCGCCAGGCCGTGCACGGCCAGCAGCACGCCCGCCGCCAGCGAGAAACCGAGTACGCCATGGATACGCCGGCGCGGCCCGCCCCAGGTGCTCATCGCCAGCCCGCCCAGCAACAGGCCGCAGCCGCCGACCGCCATCTGCACGCCGAGCAAGGTCGCATCGGCGAACGACAGCACCAGCGGCGTGATCGCGATGCTGGCGATACCGAACAGGAAATTGGTCGCGCCGAACACCAGCAGCAGGCCGAGCAGGCCGCCGCGGTCGCGCACGTAGCGGAAACCGGTCGCCGCCTCCTGCCACAGGCCCTGCTCGGCGTCCTCGCTGCGCGCCGGACGCGGCACCCGCGCGAACAGCAGCGCGACCACACCGATCACGAAGGTCAGCGCATCCACGATCAGCACGCCCTGCATCGAGATCGTGCTGACCAGCACGCCGGCCATCAGCGGCCCGCCGACCTGGGCGACCGCGAAACCGGTCTGGACCAGGCCGTTGACGCGGGTCAGCTGTTCCTGACTGGCGAGCAGCGGAATGCTGGCCGCGTAGGCCGGCTGCAGGAAGGCGTTGGCCATCGCCGAAATGCCGACGCCGGCGTAGACGTGCCACAGCGCCAGCGTGTCGGTCGCGTACAGCAGCGCCAGCGCGAACATGGTCAGCGCCGATACCGCATCGCAGACGATCATGGTCCGACGCCGGTCCCAGCGATCGACCAGGGCGCCGGCGATCGGCGAGATCAGCAGCGCCGGCACCGCCATGGCGACGAAGATCAAGGCGAAACGCGTGGTCGAACCGGTGGTCTGGTAGACCCAGATGCCGAGCGCGAACGAGGTCAGGCGCGAACCCACGCCCGACACCAACTGGCCGACCCAGATCAGCAGGAAGTCGCGCAGGCCGGCGTAGCGGTTCACGCTTCCTCCTCCTCGACCGCGGCCGGCAAGGCGCCGCGGCTGCGCAGGAAATCCAGGTAGGTCGCGAACAGCACGCGGTCGGCCGGCGGGCAGACGATGCCCAAGGTCGCCACCGCGGCCGCGGTGGCGCTGCAGTCGAAGCGCGGCTCGCGCGGGTCCGGATGCTCGGGGAACAGGCCGGCGAACGGCGCCAGCGCGTTCTCTCGCGACACCGCTGCTTCGGCGAGCAGAGCGCGGCGCCAGGACGGGTAATCGATCTCCTCCACCGCCAGCCCCGCGTCGCGCAAGGTCGCGACCGCTTCGGTGATCGGCAGCCGGCGCGGATTGAAGAAGTGGAACTGACCGTTGGCGTCCCCCGCGCCCAAGGCCAGGCGCACGATCGCGCGTCCGACGTAGTCCACCGGCGCCATGTCGAAAGATTCATCGGGCAGGTGCGGCGCGTAGCCCAGTTGCACGCAGCCCTTGATCCAGGCATTGAAGTAATCGCCCAGGTTGCTGGTGCCCAGGCGGCTGTCGCCGGTGATCCGGGCCGGGCGGTAGATCGCCACCGGCAGGCCGCGCGCGCGCGCCGCCAACGCCAGTTGCTCGCCAACCCACTTGCTCTGGTTGTAGCCGCCGTACTGGCCTTCGGCGTCAGGAGGCGGATCGGATTCGCGCACCACGCGGTCGAGATGGCGCTCGGTGAGGTAAACGCCCAACGTCGAGACCAGATGCACCGGCTTGATCCGCACCCGCGTCGCCAGACGCAGCACTTCCAGTGTGCCGCCGACGTTGGCCGCTTCCAGGTGTTCGTAGGGCGCGAGGAAGTTGACCTGTCCGCCGTTGTGGAAGATCGCCTCGGCGCGGCGCGCGAGCGCGTCGAACGCGTCCTCGCTCAGGCCCAGGCGCGGCGCGGCCAAGTCGCCGAGCACCGGGTGCAGCCGATGCTCGTCCTCGCCTCGCCACAGACCGTAGGTTTCCAGGTTGGCACGCACGCGGCGCAGGCCGTCGGCGTCGCTGTCGGCGCGGACCAGGCACAGCAGTTCGGCGTCGGTGCTGTCGAGCAGCTCGCGGACCAAGTAGGCGCCGAGGAAGCCGGTGGCGCCGGTCACCAGCACCGAGTTCGGATGCGCACGCGCGACCGCCGGCAAGGCGCCGCGCGGGTCGATGTCGTCCGGCAGCACGGCGCGCGCATGCAGGTCGAGGCCGACCTCGCTCTCGCCCGCGCGTTGCGCGTCGATCGCACGCGCCAGACCGGCCACGGTCGGCGTTGCGAACACCGCCGCCAGCGCCAGCTCGACCCCGAACGCGGCCTGCAGCTTGAACACCAGCGGCAGGGTCGACAGCGAATCGCCGCCCAGGGCGAAGAAATCCTCGTCGGCACCGATGTCCTCGCGCCCCAGCACTTCGCGCCAGACCGCGAGCACGCCGTGTTCGGTCGCGCCCTCGGGCGCGCGCATGCGGCGCGTGGCGGCGACCGACGCGGTCGGCAGCGGCAGCGCATGCCGGTCGACCTTGCCGTTGCGGTTGAGCGGCAGCGCCGGCAACGGCACGTACAGCGAAGGCAGCATCGCCTCGGGCAGGCGCTGGGCCAGGAATTCGCGCAGCGACTGCGGGTCCAGGCCGGCATCGGCGACCACGTAGGCGACCAGGCGCTTGTCGCCGGGCCGGTCCTCGCGCAGCGCGGCCGCGGCGGCCTGCACCTGCGGGTGCACGGCCAGCGCGGTCTCGATCTCGCCCAGTTCGATGCGCACGCCGCGCAGCTTGACCTGCTGGTCGCGGCGGCCGAGGAACTGCAAGCTGCCATCGGTGTTCCAGCGCGCCAGATCGCCGGTGCGGTACAGCCGCGCGCCCGGCGCGTCGCTGTGCGGATCGGGCAGGAACGCGGCCTCGGTCAAGCCGGGCTGGCCCAGGTACTCGCGTGCGATGCCCGCGCCGCCGATGCACAGCTCGCCGACCACGCCGCGCGGCGCCAGTCCGAGGTCGGCGTCGAGCACGTACACGCGCACGCCCGACAGCGGCGTGCCGATCGGCAGCTCGGCGCCGGCGTACTCGCCGCCGTCGCGCGTGGACAGCATGGTCGCGCAGACCGAAGCCTCGGTCGGACCGTAGTGATTGCACAGCGCGACCCGGCCGGCGGTGATGCCGGCGAAGCGCCGCACCTGCTCCAGCGGCACGCTCTCGCCGCCGATCATCATCAGGCGCAGCGCCGGCAGCAGCGGACGCGTGCGCTGGGCCGCGAACCAGCCCTCGCTCCAGCGCCGCCACAACGCGGCCGGCGCGTCGATCGCGGTCACACCGTAGTCGCGGCAGAAGGTTTCCAACTCGTACGGACCCAGCTCGGCCGGCGCCGGATGCAGCACCAGCGCCGAACCGCTGGCCAGGGCCGGGAAGATGTCGCCGACCGAGGCGTCGAACACCAGCGGCGGAATCATCAGCAGCCGTTGCGCGGTGAAATCATGGCGCGCCATGAAGCCCAGGGTCAGGTTGACCGCGCCGCGGTGCTCGACCAGCACGCCCTTGGGCGCGCCGGTGGAGCCGGAGGTGTAGATCACGTAGGCCGCGCTGTCGGCGCTGGCCGCATCGGCGGGCGCCTGCTCGGACGGCGGGACGCCGTCGGTGATCACACAGGGCACGCTGCCGGCGACCGCGTCGGCGCGTGCGACCAGCGCCGCCGGCGCGACCAGGGCGAGCGCGCCGGCGTCGGCGAGCAGGAAGGCGATGCGCTCGTCCGGATGCGCGGGATCGATCGGCACGTAGGCGCCGCCCGCGGCGAGCACGCCGAGCACGCCGATCAGCGCCTCGGCGGAACGGTCCGCGAGCACCGCGACCCGGGTTTCCGCGGTCGTGCCGAGCGCGCGCAGGCGCTGCGCGATGCCGTTGGCGCGGCGCCGCACTTCGCGATAGCTCAGTTCGCGCCCGGGCTCGACGATCGCGATCGCCTCCGGCGTGCGCTGCACCTGTTGCTCGAACAGCGCGTACAGGGTCGGAGCCGGCGGCTGGGGTGCGGCGCCGCCGTCGCCCAGCGCCAGCACTTCATGGCGCGCGTCCAGATCCAACACCGACAGCCGCGACAGCGGCAGGTCGGGGTCGGCGAGCACGCGGTGCAGCAGCACCCCGTACTGGTCGGCCAGGCGCGCGATGGTGGACGCGTCGAATAGGTCGCTGTCGTAGTCGAGCACGCCGTCCAGGCCGGCCTCGGATGCGCCCAATGACAAAGTGAGCTCGAAACGCGAGGTGTGCACGTCGGGCTCGCGCCATTCCAGGGTGACGCCGCGCAGGGACAGCGGCGCCACGGTGGCGTTCTGCAGCACGAACATGCTCTGGAACAACGGCGTGCGCCCGGGCACGCGCTCCAACTGCAGTTGGTCGATCACCCGCTCCAGCGGCGCCTGCGCGTGTTCGAACGCGTCCAGGCAGTGGGCGCGGGTGCGCGCCAGCAGCGCGCGGAAGCTGGGATCGCCGGACAGATCGCCGCGCAAGGCCAGGGTGTTCACGAACAGGCCGATCATCGGCGCGGCACCGTCGTCGCCGCGATTGGCGACCGGCGAACCGATCACGATGTCGTCCTGGCCGGAGTGTCGCGCCAGCAGGGTCTGGAACACAGCCAGCAGGGCCATGAACAAGGTCGCGTGCTCGCGCCGGGCCAAGTCGGCCAGGCCGGCGGCGACGCTGAGCGGAATGCGCAGGTGGTGGCGCGCGCCGCGCCCGGTCGGCGACGGCGAGCGCGGACGGTCGGTGGGCAGATCGAGCAGGCCGCCGACGCCGTCCAGGGCGCGCTTCCAGTAATCCAGTTGCGCGAGCGCGCGCTGCTCCTGCGCCGGTTCGCGCTGCCACAACACGGCGTCGCCGAACTGCAGGCGCAATTCCGGCAGGTTCGGCTCGGCTCCGTCCAGGCGCGCCTCGTAGCAGCGCGCGACCTCGTCGAACAGGATCCCAGAGGACCAGGCGTCGGACACGATGTGATGCATCACCACCAGCAGCAGGTGTTCCTCGTCGTCCAGCCGCAGCAGCGTCGCACGCAGCAGCGGCGCGCGCGCCAGGTCGAAGGCGCGCTCGGTTTCCTCGTCGGCGTAGCGGCGCGCTTCGGCCTCTCGCGCGACCAGATCCAGGCCACGCAGATCGATCACGGGCAACGCGAACTCGACCCGCTCGGCAACGGTCTGGCGCGGCTGGCCCTCGATCTCGCAGAACGAAGTGCGCAGTGCGTCGTGGCGCTGGACCACATCGGCGAACGCGCGCTCCAGCGCGGCGGCGTCGAGCGTACCTCTGACGCTGTAGTGGCCGTAGACGTGATAAGCACCCGTTCCGGGTTGCAGGCGTTCGAAGAACCAGATCCGCTGCTGCGCCGGCGACAGCGGCAAGGCTTCGCCGGGCCGGCTGCGGCGCACGATTCCGGCCTCGGCCGGCGCCTCGGCGTCGCGCGTGGCTAGCCGGCGCCGCAGCAGTTCGCGCTGCTGCGGGGTCAGCCGGGCCAGGCGCTCGGCCATCGCGCCGGGCGCGTTGTCGTCGGCCGCGCTCATCGCTCGGCGCCCTCGCCGGCCAACAACAGTTGGATGTCCTCGTCGGACAGGCCTTCGAGCTGGTCGAGCATGCCCGCCAGCGCGTCGGCGTCGACGCTGTCCATGCGCTGGCGCAGCAGCAGCTCGGCGAAGCCGGCCACGGTCGGCGCTTCGAACAGGGTGCGCAAGGCGATCTCGCCGCCGAAGGCCTTCTGCACGCGCGAGACCAGTTGCGTGGCGAGCAGCGAATGCCCGCCGAGGTCGAAGAAATCGTCGTGGATGCCGACCCGCTCGAGTCCGAGCACTTCCGCCCACAGCCGTGCCAGGGTTTCCTCTTCGCCGTTGCGCGGGCCGACGTAGGCCGCGGCCTCGACTGCGCCCGCGTCCGGCGCCGGCAGCGCCTTGCGATCGACCTTGCCGTTGGGCGTCAGCGGATACTCGGACAGACGCACGAAAGCCGAGGGCAGCATGTATTCGGGCAGACGCTGGCGCGCGAACGCGCGCAGTTCGGCGACATCGCTATCGGCGCCGATCAGATACGCGACCAGGCGCTTGTCGCCGGGTCGATCCTCACGGCAGATCACCACCGCTTGGCGTACGTCCGGATGTTCGGCCAGCACGGCCTCGATCTCACCCAGCTCGATGCGGAAACCGCGCAGCTTGACCTGGTGGTCGATGCGGCCCAGCACTTCGATGCGCCCGTCGCGACGCCGGCGCGCGAGGTCGCCGGTGCGGTACAGGCGACCGCCGGCGCTTCCACCGAAACGGTCGGGCACGAATTTCTCGGCGGTGAGTTCGGGCCGCGCCAGATAGCCGCGCGCCACGCCAAGACCGCCGATCAGCAGCTCGCCGGGCACGCCGGCAGGCAGGATCTGGCCGCGTCCGTCGACGATGTGGATCTGCGTATTGGCCAGCGGCCGGCCGATGCTGATGGCCTCGTCGCCGGCGGACACGCGCTCGACCGCCGACCACACCGTGGTTTCGGTCGGACCGTACAGGTTCCACACCTGCGCGCCGCAGTCGAGCAGACGATCGGCGAGTTCGCGCGGCAGCGCTTCGCCGCCGCAGAGGATGCGCAGCTGCGCGCGACCGCGCCAACCCGCGTCGAGCAGCATGCGCCAGGTCGCCGGCGTGGCCTGCATCGCGCTGGCGCCGGCGCTGTCGATCAGGCGCGCCAGGGCCGCGCCGTCGGCGACGGTGGCGCGATCGGCCAAGGCGATGCGCGCGCCCACCGTCAGCGGCAGCAGCAGCTCCAGCACGGCGATATCGAACGACAGCGTGGTCACCGCGCAGACCGTGTCGGTCTCGCTCAGGCCCGGCTCGCGCGCGACCGCGGCCAGGAAGTTGACCGCGGCGCGATGCGGAATCTGCACGCCTTTGGGCCGGCCGGTGGAGCCGGAGGTGAAGATCACGTAGGCCAGGTCTTCCGGGCCGACATCGCTGTCGACGCGCGCGCCGGGCGCCGTATCGATCTCGTCGAGCAGCACGACCTCGCAGTCCGACGCCGGCAGCTGCGCCAGCAAACCGCGTTCGCTGACGATCAACCGCGCTTGCGCGTCCTCGAGCATGTGGCCCAGGCGCTCGGCCGGATAGCTCGGGTCCATCGGCACATAGGCCGCGCCAGCCTTGAGCACGCCCAGCAGGCCGACCAGCATCCGCGGCGAACGCTCGACGAACAGGCCGACCAGCTGGCCCGGTCCGGCGCCGCGCGCGACCAGTGCGCGCGCCAAGGCATCGGACCGCGCGTCGAGTTCGCCATAGCTGAGCCGCTGCGCGCCGCATTCGACCGCGACCGCGTCCGACCGGCGTTCGGCCTGGCGTTGGAACAGCACGTGCAACGGCGTGTCCACCGGTGCGTCCAGCGCGGTGTCGTTGCAATCGCGCAGCAGCCAGCGGCGCTCTTCTGGCGGCAGGATCTCCAGCTCGCCCAGGCGCCGGTTCGGGTCTTGCGCGATCGAACGCAGCAGCTGCTGGAAGTGACGCGAGAAGGCTTCGATGGTGGCCGCGTCGAACAGGTCGGTCGCGTATTCGAAGAACAGCGCCAGCGCGCCGTCGTCTTCGCTGGCGAACAGCGCCAGGTCCGAACGCGCGGTGCCGGGATTGATCGCGTCGAAATCCACCGGGGCCAGGGTCAGGCCGGCCAGATGGCTTTCGCCGGACGGGAAGTTCTGGAAGAACAGCATCGCCTGGAACAGCGGCGAATGGCTCAGCGAGCGTGTCGGCGCGAGCTCTTCGATCAGGCGCTCCATCGGCAGATCCTGGTGCGAGTACGCGCCCAGGGTGCTGTCCTTGACCTGCGCCAGCAGCTCGCGGAAGGTCGGATTACCGGACAGATCGTTGCGCAGCGCCAGGGTGTTGACGAAGAAGCCGGCCAGCGATTCGAGTTCCTCGCGACGGCGATTGGCGACGCCGACGCCGACCACCAGGTCTTTCTGACCGGAGTAACGCATCAGCAGGATCTGGTACGCGGCCAGCACAGTCATGAACGGGGTCGCGCCTTCCTGCCGGCTCAGACGCTTGACCGCATCCCAGGTCTCGGCCGCGAGCGTGCTGCGCAGCACGTCGCCGCGGTAGCTCTGCACCGGCGGACGCGGACGGTCGCCGGGCAGCTCCAGCACCGGCAACGGGCCCGCCAGTCGCTGCTGCCAGTAGTCGAGCTGGGTGCGCAGGGTCGGGCCTTCGAGCAGCTCGCGCTGCCACAGCGCGTAGTCGACGTACTGCACCGGCAATTCCGGCAGCGGCGAGGGCGCGCCGTCCTGGTAAGCGCCGTAGAGCTGGCGCAGCTCGTCGTTGAGCAGACCCAGCGACCAGCCGTCCACCGCGATGTGGTGGGCGTTGAGGGTGAACAGGTAACGCTCGTCGTCCACGCGCACCAGCAAGGCGCGCAGCAGCGGGCCACGCGCGAGTTCGAACGGGCGCGCGGCCTCGACGCGCGCGAGCGCGAACGCGGCGGCATCGCGCTGCCCGGCCGGGAGATGACGCAGGTCCTGGCGTTCGACCGGCACCGCCGACGGCGGCTGCACGACCTGGTGCGGACCCTGTTCGTCGGCCGCGATCGTCGTGCGCAGGCTTTCGTGGCGGCGCACGATTTCGTCCAGCGCACGCGCGAACACGACCTCGTCCAGCCGGCCCTGCATCCACATCGAGGTCGGCACGTTGTAGGCGGCCGAGCCGGGGTCGAGCTGGTCGAGGATCCACAGCCGCTGCTGCGCGAACGACAGCGGAATCCGCGCCGGGCGCGGGCGCCGGCCGATCTCGCTGCGCGGCGCGGCCGGCGATTGTTTGGCCAGTTGTTGCAGCAGCAGCGCGCGTTTTTCCGGCGACAGCCCCGCCAGGCGTTCGTTGATTTCAGCCATGACCGCCTCCGGGCAGCGCCGCGGCCAGGCGTGCGCTGGCCTCCTCGTCGCTGAGGTGTTCCAAACTCGCCAGCAGCGCTTCGAGGTCGTCCGGCGGCTGTTGCGCGCAAGCGTCGGCGACGCGCGCGGCCAATTGCTCCAGGGTCGCGGCCTCGAACAGCGTACGCAGCGGCAGTTCGACGCCGTACTGCTGCTCGATCCGCGCCAGCAAGCGCGTGGCCAGCAGCGAATGCCCGCCGAGGTCGAAGAAGTTGTCGTCGCGACCGATCCGGCGCGCACCCAGCAGCTGCTGCCAGATCGCGGCCAGGGCCTGCTCCTCGTGCGTGACCGGGGCGAGGTAGGCGTCGTCGCTGTCGTTGCCGTTGACGGCTTCCGGCGCTGGCAACGCGCGTCGGTCGACCTTGCCGTTGGGCGTGAGCGGGAAACGCTCCAGCACCACGAATGCGCTCGGCACCATGTAGTCGGGCAAGGCAGCCTTGAGGTGATCGCGCAGCGCGGCCGTGGCCGGCGCGCCGCCGGCCGCGGTCACGTAGGCGACCAGGCGCTTGTCGCCGGGCCGGTCTTCGCGGCAATGCACCACCGCCTGGGTCACCGCCGGGTGCTGGGCGAGCACGGATTCGATTTCGCCCAGCTCGATACGGAAACCGCGCAGCTTGATCTGGTGGTCGATGCGGCCGATCACCTCGATGGTGCCGTCGCGTCGCCACAGGGCGAGGTCGCCGCTGCGGTACAGACGGCCACCGGGCGCAGCGCCGAACGGATCGGGGATGAACTTCTCCGCGGTCAGATCGACGCGGCCGCGATAGCCGCTGGCCAGGCCGTCGCCACCGATCAGCAGCTCGCCCGGCACGCCTGCCGGCAGCAGCTTCATGTTGCGGTCGACGATGTGGATCTGGGTGTTGTCGACCGGCGTGCCGACCAGGATAGGACCGGCGCCGGCCTGCACCCGGCACAGCGCCGAGTACACGGTGGTTTCGGTCGGGCCGTACAGGTTCCACAGTTCGCGCCCGCAGGGCAGCAGACGGTCGGCGAGTTCGCGCGGCAACGCTTCGCCGGTGGAGATGATCTTCATCCCGGCCTTGCCGCTCCAGCCGACCTCCAACAGCATGCGCCAGGTCGCCGGCGTGGCCTGCATCACGTCGATCCGCGCTTCGTCGACCAGCCGGCGCAGGCGCAGGCCGTCGCGCGCGGTATCGCGGTCGACCAACAGCACGGTCGCGCCCACGGTCAGCGGCAGCACCAGTTCGAGCAGGGCGATGTCGAACGAGAGCGTGCTGATCGCGCACAGGATTTCGCCGCCGGCCAGGCCGGGCGCGCGCGCGACCGAGCGCAGCAGGTTGACCGCCGAGCGCTGCTGGATCTCCACGCCCTTGGGCTTGCCGGTGGAACCGGAGGTGAAGATCACATAGGCCGGATCGCGCGGCGCCGCGCCGCCGACCGGCGCGCGTTCGGCGCGCTCGTCCAGCACCGCATCGGCGTCGGCATGGATC
Organism: uncultured Lysobacter sp.; assembly: GCA_946480055.1. Next base: position 39,055 of record CAMLID010000008.1, read on the forward strand.
ACCGTGGCCACGGCGCCGGGCAGCTGGTCGGCCAGTGCGCGCTGGCTCACCAGCACGCGCGCGGCCGAGGCTTCGAGCATGTAGGCCAGGCGATCGGCGGGGTAGGTCGGATCCAGCGGCACGTAGGCGCCGCCGGCCTTGAGGATGCCGATCAGGCCGATCAGCATTTCCGGAGTGCGCTCGACGTACAGCCCGACCAAGTCGCCGGCGCCGACGCCGGCCGCGCGCAGTTCGTGCGCGAGCGCGTTGCCGCGGCGGTCGAGCTCGCGATAGCTCAGTTCGCGCGTGCCGAAGCGCAGCGCGATCGCGTCGGGCGTGCGTTCGACCTGGGCTTGCAGCTGCGCGGCCAGTGTCGCGGCGGCGGGCAGTTCGCGCGCGGTGTCGTTCCAGCGCGCAAGTTCCGCGTATTCGTCGGCGGTCAGCAGTTCCAGCGCGCTCACCGGCGCATCGGGCGCATCGGCGGCGGATTCGAGCAGGCGCAGCAGGTGTCCGCACAGGCGCTCGATGCGGGCGCGGTCGAACAGGTCGGTGCTGTATTCCAGCATCAGCTCGCGTTCGCCGTGCTGGTTCACGAACAGACTCAGGTCGCCCTGGGCGCTGCCCGGGGTCAGATCGATCAGATGCGCCTGGCGCAGTTGCAGGCCGCTCATCGCCAGGCTGTGTTCGGGGTAGTTCTGGAAGAAGAACAGCGCCTGCGCGAACGGCGTGTGGCTGACCGAGCGCGGCAAACGCAGGGTTTCCAGTACACGGTCCAGCGGCGCGTCGGCGTGTTCCATCGCGCTCAGCACGCCGTCGCGCACGCGCTCCAGCAACTGCGCGAAGCTCGGTTCGCCGTCGATGCGGGTGCGCAGCGGCAGCGTGTTGACGAAGAAGCCGACCACCGGCTCCAACTCCACGCGTGCGCGTCCGGCCACACCGATACCGACGGTGATGTCGTCCTGGCCGGTATAGCGCGACAACAGCGCTTGATATGCGGCCAGGAACACCATCGACAGCGTGGCCTGGCGCTCGCGCGCGAGACGCTCGAGTTTTTCGTACAGGGCGACCGGCACTTCGCTGCGGTACAGCGCGCCCTGGAAGCTCTGCGTGGCCGGACGCGGACGGTCTGCGGGCAGGTCCAGCGTGGTGATCGCGCCGTCCAGGCGTTGGCGCCAGTAGTCCAGCTGCGGTTGCAGACCTTCGCCGCCGAGGGTTTCCTGCTGCCACAGCGCGATGTCGGCGATCTGCAGTGGCGGCGCTTCGGTCGCCGGCGCACCGCCCGCGCGCAAGATGTCGTAGGCGCGCTGCAGCTCTTCCAGCAGCGCGGTGGTGGACCAGCCGTCGATCGCGATGTGATGGAACACCAGCAGCAGCAGGTGTTGTTGCGGCGCGGTTTCGATGAGCATCGCGCGCAGCATCGCGTCGCGGCTCAGGTCGAACGCACGCGCGGTTTCCTCGCGCGCTATGCGCAGGGCGTCGGCGCAGCGTTCTTCAGCGTCGTCGCCCGCGGCGGCGATTTCGCGCCACGGCGCCTCGACGCGTTCGAGGATGTGCTGGAAGGGCTCGCCGTCGTGCGCGCGAAACACCGTGCGCAGGGTTTCGTGGCGATCCGCCAGCGATTGCACCGCGGCGCGCAGCGCGGCGCGGTCGAGCTCGCCGTCCAGCCACAGCCCGACCGGCAGGTTGTAGGCGGTCATGCCGGGCATGAAACGGTCCAGCCACCACAAGCGCCGCTGGCCGAACGTCAGCGGTATGCGCTCGGGGCGCGGGCGGGCCTGAATACGGTTGTGTCCGCCGCGTTGACGCGCGGCCAACTGGCGCAGCAATTCACGTTTCGCAGGCGACAGCTCGGCCATGCGCTGATCGATGTCACTCATCCATGACCTTCCTTGACTTACAAGCATCCCCTGCCGACCTGATCCTGTCGGCACCTCATTGGCATCCTGCACGCGTCGCTTCGGAGATGCTCTTGCACGCGAACCATGTTCGCGATCATCCTTGGCGTTCCATCCGTGGCGCCCCCTGTACGTATCCTATCCACATAACGGGTTCGGGGTGCGAAAGCGGACCACATCGGTGGCCGGGCCGTCCAGTGCCTAGCCGGGGAAGCCGGTGTGGGGGGTGCGTTATCCGGTCGTGGGACGGCCGGTTGGAAGCCCAAAACGAGTATTAGGGGTTTCAGGAGCAGCAGTCAGCAGGGAGGGGACACATGGATCGACCGTTCTCGCAGCACCGCAAAACCCCCCTGGGCGCAGCGCCGGTGGGGCCGTGATGAACCGCGCAACCGCCGCTCTCGACGCGCTGAATGCGCTGTCGGCGCGCATCGGCGCCGACCCGCTATTGGTGCAGGGCGGGGGCGGTAACACGTCCGTCAAACTCGACGGAACCTTATGGGTCAAGGCCTCCGGCACCTGGCTCGCGCAGGCGCGCGAGCGCGACATCTTCGTGCCGCTGCCGTTGGACGAAGTGCGCGCGGCGCTGCGTCACGCCGACGGCGAAACGCGATTGGCGCGACTGGGCGACCCGCAGGCCCTGCGGCCTTCGATCGAAACCTCGCTGCATGCGCTGCTGCCGCACCCGGTGGTCGCGCATGTGCATTCGGTGAACACCATCGCCTGGGCGGTGCGCGCGGACGCGCGCGAGCGCCTGTCGGCCCTGTTGAAGGACCTGAACTGGGCCTGGGTGCCGTACCGGCGCCCCGGTTATCCGCTCACGCAAGCGGTGCAGGACGTGTTGGCCGAACGCGAAGCCGACGTTCTGGTGCTGGCCAACCACGGCCTGGTCGTCGGCGCCGACGATTGCGCCGCCGCCGATGCCTTGTTGGGCGAAGTCGAGCGCCGCCTGGGCCTGCCCGCGCGCGTGCCGATGGCCGGCGATCCGGGGCGGCTGCACGCGGTCAACGACCTGAATTGGGAGCTGCCCAGCGACGCCGGCGTACACGCCCTGGCCACCGATGCGATCGCGATGACGATCGCGCGCGACGGCGCGTTGTATCCGGATCACGCGGTGTTCCTGGGCGCGCGGGCGGCGGTACTGCAGGACATGGACGCCTTGTCCGACGCGGTTGCGCGCGCCACCGCGACCGGCGGCGTCGCACCCGCGTTCGCGCTGCTGCCGGGCGCCGGCGTGCTGGTCGCACCGGGCCTGTCGGCCGGCGCGCAGGCGATGCTGCTGTGCCTGGCCCTGGTCGCGCTGCGCCTGAGCGGCGACGAATCCCTGGTCTACCTCGGCGATGAGGATGTCGCCGCCTTGGTGGATTGGGAAGCCGAAGCCTATCGCCGCGCCTTGTCGCGGCCCGGGCACTGAACCCCCTCACGACCCGCACGACGCCACGGAAGGAAGCCATGCAGATCGTCGTACCCATGTCAGGTTTCGGAGAGCGCTTCCGCCGCGCGGGTTACCGCGTGCCCAAGCCGCTGATCGAAGTCGACGGCAAGCCGATCATCGCCCACGTGGTCGACCTGTTTCCGGGCGAGACCGACTTCGTGTTCGTGTGCAATCGCGATCACCTCGATCGCGCCGAATACCGCATGGCCGAGCAGCTGGCGCAGATCTGCCCGACCGGGCGCGTGCTCGGGATCGCGCCGCACAAGCTCGGACCGGTGCACGCGGTGCTGCAGGCGATGGAATTGCTGGATCCCGACGCGCCGACCATCGTCAACTACTGTGACTTCGCCTGCGGCTGGGATTACCGCGACTTCCGCGCCTTCGCGCTGGACAGCGGCTGCGACGGCGCGATCCCCTGCTACACCGGTTTCCATCCGCACATGATGGGCTCGACCAACTACGCCTACGTGCGCAGCGACGGCGCGCGCGTGCTCGACATTCAGGAAAAGCAGCCCTACACCGACCAGCCCACGCGCGAGTACGCGTCCAGCGGCACCTACTACTTCAAGTCCGGCGCGCTGCTGCGCGACGCGTTCGAACGCACCATGGCGCGCCCGGACCTCAGCGTCGCCGGCGAGCACTACGTCAGCCTGGCCTACAAGCCGCTGCTGGAAGACGGCCGCTGCGTCGCGGTGTACGAGCTCAACCACTTCATGCAATGGGGCACGCCGCAGGACCTGGCGGAGTATCGCTACTGGTCCGATGCGTTCCGGCGCCTGGCCGAACCCGCGCGCACCCAGCCGCCGCCGCGCCAACGCGGCGCGGTGATGGTGCCGATGGCCGGCCTGGGCTCGCGTTTCGCCAACGAGGGCTATAACGAGCCGAAACCTCTGATTCCAGTGTCGGGCGAGCCGATGGTGGTGCAGGCCGCGCGCGATCTGCCCGAGCCTTCGCGTCGCGTGTTCGTGCAACGCCGCGACCTGCCCGGCGGCGCGCACATCGCCGAGGCGCTGCGCCAACGCTTTCCCGGCTGCGCCCTGGTCGATCTGGAGCAGGTCACCGACGGCCAGGCGCGCACCTGCCTGCTCGGGCTGGACGGCCTCGACCCGACCCAGCCGCTGACCATCGGCGCCTGCGACAACGGCGCGGTGTTCGATGCGCAGGCCCTATCGGCCCTGCTCGACGACGAAGCGGTCGACGTGATCGTCTGGGTCGCGCGCGGCTATCCCGGCGCTGCGCGCCGGCCCACCCATTACGGCTGGGTCGACGAGGTCGATGGGCGGGTGCTGTCGGTCTCGGTCAAGCAGCCCTTGTCGAACCCGGCCCACGATCCGATCGTGCTGGGCAGCTTCACCTTCCGCCGCGCCGCCGATTTCGCCGCCGCGGCCGACGCGATGATCGCGCGCGACGGCCGCGTCAACGGCGAGTTCTACGTCGACAGCTGCATCAACGACGCCGTCGCCGCCGGCCTGAACTGCCGCATCTTCGAGGTCGCCCACTACCTGTGCTGGGGCACGCCCGACGACCTGCGCACCTTCGAGTACTGGCAGTCGTGCTTCCACAAGTGGGACGCGCACCCGTACCGGATCGAGCACGACCCGCGCGTGCCCGCACCCGCGCGCCCGGCCCTGGTCGAGCGCTACCGCATGCGCGAGCCGGAGCGCTTCCGATGCTGAGCCCCATCCCGCCGTCCGCACCCGCCAGAGAGCCGTCCCATGGTCCTGCCTAGCACCTACTTTCCCACGCACGAAGAAAACCGCTTCACACGCGAGGGTGAAGTCGGGATGGCGCGCGAGTTCTTCCTCAAGCACCGCCCTCGCAACCTCGAATTCCTGCTGCACAAGCGCTACGACTGGATGAACGCCTACCTCAAGCCGGGCCAGCGCGTGGTCGAGTTCGGCGCCGGCTCGGGCTTCAGCAAGGAATTCATCCGCCACGACAACTTCCGCATCACCGACGTCGAAGCGCGGCCCTGGATCGACGATGTCGCCGATGCGATGGACCCGCCCTACCCGGATGGGTCGATCGACGTGGCGGTGTTCAGCCACATGATCCACCACCTGCCCAACCCGGTGCGCTTCTTCGAGGTCATGCAGCGCAAGCTCGCGCCGGGCGGGCTGATCCTGATCCAGGACCTCAACACCTGCTTCCTGCTGCGCCTGGCGCTGCGCGCGATGCGCCACGAGGGCTGGTCCTACGACATCGACGTGTTCGACGACACCGTGGTCGCCAACGACCCGCGCGACCCCTGGTCGGCCAACTGCGCGATTCCGCTGCTGCTGTTCCGCGACGAGGCGGCCTTCAAGCGTCGCCTGCCCGGCCTGGCGATCGAGCGCAACGAACTCAACGAATGCTTCGTGTTCCTGGTGTCCGGCGGCGTGGTGGTGCAGGCCAAGACGGTCGAACTGCCGCGCTTCCTGCTCAAGCTGATCGATGCCACCGACCGCGCCCTGGTCAAGCTGCTGCCCTCGGTGTTCGCGATGGGGCGCTCGGTGGTGCTGAGGAAGATCGAAACGCCGTGAGCACGTCCCTGCGCCTGTCCCTGGTGATCCCCTGCTACAACGAAGCCCGCAACCTGCCGTTGCTGGTGGCGCGCCTGCGCGAGACCTTCGTGCGCGAGGACGTGGAAGCGATCCTGGTCGACAACGGTTCGACCGACGACAGCCCGGCCGTGCTGGCTGCGTTGCTGGACGGCGTCGCCGGCATCCGCAGCCTGCGTGTGGAGCGCAATCAGGGCTACGGCCACGGCATCCTCGCCGGCCTGCGCGCGGCGCGCGGCCTGATCGTGGGCTGGACCCACGCCGACATGCAGACCGATCCGGCCGATGCCTTGACCGGGCTGGAACTGTTCGACGGCATCGATCCGCAGACTGTGTTCGTCAAAGGCCGCCGCCACGGCCGGCCCGCGGCCGATGTCGCCTTCACCGTCGGCATGTCGCTGTTCGAAACCGTTCTGCTGCGGCGCGCGCTGTGGGACATCAACGCCCAGCCGACGCTGTTCCCACGCGCCTTCTTCGAACGCTGGCAGGCGCCGCCGCAGGATTTTTCGCTGGACCTGTACGCCTACTACCAGGCGCGCCGCAGCGGGCTGCTGGTGCGGCGCTTCCCGGTGCGCTTCGGCGAACGCGCCCACGGCAGCTCGCACTGGAACGTGAACTGGCGGGCCAAGGCCCGCTTCATCCGCCGCACCGTGGGTTTCAGCCTGCGCCTGCGCAAAGACCTCTCGCACCCCGCATGATCATCGTCCGCCACCGCCGCAACACCCGCGAACAGCTGCGCGAGACCTCGCCCGAGTATGGGATCGAACTCGATCTGCGCAGCCGCGGCGACGCCATCATCGTCCACCACGACGCCTTCGCCGACGGCGAGGACTTCGAGGACTGGCTGCGCGACTACCGCCATCGCCTGCTGATCCTCAACGTCAAGGAAGAGGGCCTGGAGGACCGGCTGATCGCGCTGATGCGGGCGCACGGCATCGAGGACTGGTTCTTCCTCGACCAGTCGTTCCCGTTCCTGGTGCGCACCGCCGCGCGCGGCGAATCGCGTTGCGCGGTGCGGGTGTCCGAGTACGAATCGATCGATACCGCATTGGCCCTGGCCGGCAAGGTCGACTGGATCTGGGTCGATTGCTTCACCCGCTTTCCGCTCGACGGCGCCCAGGCCCAGCGCCTGCGCGAGGCCGGTTTCCGCCTGTGCCTGGTCTCGCCCGAACTGCAGGGCCGCGACGCCGCCGAGGGCATCGCCGCGATGCGCTCCCTGCTCGAACGCGAAGGCATCACGGTCGATGCGGTCTGCACCAAGGAGACCGCGCTTTGGCAATGAGGATCGCGCGACTGTGGCAGGACCCGATGCTGCGGACTTTCGAGTTCCGCGCCGGCTTGCTGCTGCGCCTGCTGCTGATCGTGCTGCTGGTGCCGACGATCCAGCAGCGCTGGTTCGTGCCCTTCCTCGATCACGCCATCGCCCATCCCAGCCTGGACCCGTGGTCGAGCTTCCTCGCCGCCGGCGGCAGCCCGCTGGCCTATCCCTACGGGCCGGTGATGCTGCTCGCGCACCTGCCCGGCACCTTGCTGGGCTGGCTCGCCGATGCCGCCAGCGGCAGCGCCTATTTCACCGGTGTGGGTTTCCGGCTCGGCCTGCTCGGCGCCGATCTGGCCAGCCTGCTGCTGTTGCGGCGCCTGCTGCCCAGCGACCGTCCGCGCCTGCTGCTGTGGCTGTACTGGTGGTCGCCGATCGTGCTGTTCGTGACCTATTGGAACGGCCAGACCGACATCGTCCCGATCGCCTTGCTGCTGCTGTCGCTGCTGCTGATCCGGCGCTACCGCCCGGCCGCCAGCGGCGCCGCGCTGGGGCTGGCTCTGGCGGCCAAGCTCAGCATGGCCCTGGCCGTGCCCTTCATCGGCATCTACCTGTGGCGCAACAAGCGGCTGCGCGCGATGCTGCCGCCGTTCGCGCTGACCTGCGCGGCGCTGGCGATGCTGCTGACCCTGCCCTGGCTGGCCTCGTCGGGTTTCGTCGCGATGGTGTTCGGCTCGCGCGAATTCGGCCGCGTGTTCGATCTGGCCCTGCCGGTGGGCGAGGAGCTCAAGCTCTATCTCACCCCGACGCTGTACCTGCTCGCCGCCTACGCCGCCTGGCGCTTCCGCCGGATCAGTTTCGAACTGCTGATCGCCTGCACCGGGCTCTCGTTCTTCCTGGTCGTGCTGGGCACGCCAGCGCCGCCGGGCTGGTATCTGTGGCTGGTGCCGTTCCTGGTCGCGCACCAGTTGCAGGGCGACCGCAGCGCGCACGTGCTCGCCGGCGGCTTCTCGCTGCTGCTGATCGCGATGCACGTGTTCATTTCCGCCGGCCCAACCGCGCCGCTGCTGGACTGGAACCCGGGGCCGGCGATCGGCGCCGTCGCCGCGCGCATCACTCCGCATGTGCACTCGCTGTGGATGACCCTGGTGGTCGCGTCCGGCCTGGTGCTGATCGTGCAGATGCTGCGCGAACGCATCGGCCGCAACGACTACTACCGCATCGCCCAGAAGCCGCTGGCCGTGGGCATCGCCGGCGATTCCGGCTCCGGCAAGGACACCCTCAGCCGCGCCCTGGCCGGCGTGTTCGGCGATCACTCGGTGGTGCACGTGTCCGGCGACGATTACCACATCTGGGACCGCTACGCGCCGATGTGGCAGGGCCTGACCCACCTCAATCCGCGCGCCAACGACCTGCAACGCTTCAACAACGACGTGCTCGCGCTGATCGACGGCAAGGCCATCGTCTGCCGCCGCTACGACCACGCCGCCGGCCGCTTCGAAAGTCCGACCCTGCTGGCCAAGAACGACATCATCATCGCCTCCGGCCTGCACGCACTGCACTTTCCGCGTCTGCGCCGGCGCTACGACGTCAGCGTGTTCCTGGACGTCGACGAGAACCTGCGCCGGGCCTGGAAGATCCACCGCGACGTGCACCAGCGCGGCCACGACCTCAAGGCCGTGAACGGTTCGCTGGAACGGCGCGCGCCGGATTCGCAACGCTACATCCATCCGCAGAAAGCGGTCGCGAGCCTGGTGTTGCGCCTGCAGCCGGTGAACCCGCAGCAACTCGACAACGGCGTGGCGCCCGACCAGGTACGGCTGAAGCTGGTCGCGCTGATCCGCAACGGCACCTACCACGAGCGCGTGGCGCGGATCCTGATCGGCATCTGCGGCCTGCACCTGGACGTGCAGCTGTCGGAGGATTCCGGCGAAGTCGAAATGAGCATCGAAGGCGATGTCGCCGCCGAAGACATCGCCCTGGCCGCGCGCACCCTGGTGCCGGGCCTGCAGGAAATGCTGGACGTCCGTCCTCAGTGGGAGGACGGCATGAGCGGGATCATGCAGTTGCTGATCCTGGTGCAAACCGAAGAAGCCCTGAAGAACCGCATCCAATGAGCCTGAACTTCCACAACACGGACACGGCCCTGCGCGCGCCGCAGGCGATCATCTTCGACACCGACAACACGCTCTACGCTTACGGTCATCCGCATGCCTGCGCGACCGCGGCGGCGGAGGAGAAAGCGGTGCGACTGCTCGGCTGCGAGGTCGGCGACGTACGCCAGGCCTTTTCGCAGGCGCGCCAGGAGGTCAAGCGACGCCTGGGGCGCACCGCCAGTTCGCACAGCCGGTTGCTGTATTTCCAGCGCGGGATCGAGCTGCTGGGGCGCAAGACCCAGCTGGTCATCACCCTGGACCTGGAACAGACCTACTGGCGCACCTTCCTCTCGCACTGCGAACTGTTCCCCGGCGTACGCGAGTTTTTGATGGCGCTGCGCAGCCGCGGCATCGGCACTGCGATCATCACCGACCTCACCTCGCAGATCCAATTCCGCAAGATCATCTACTTCGGCCTGGACGACTGCTTCGACTACGTGGTCACCTCCGAAGAGGCCGGCGCCGACAAGCCGCAGGAAGCGCCGTTCCAGCTGGCGATCGACAAGCTCGGGATCGAACCGGCCCGGATCTGGATGATCGGCGACGACCCGGCCAGCGACATCGCCGGCGCGCGCCGCTTCGGTATCACCACCCTGTTGCGGGTCGACCGCGCGCACAACGGCAACGGCCGCGAAGCAGCGCCGGACCTGGTGTTCGACGACTTCCAGGAACTCAGCCGCTACCTGTTCTCGGGCAAGGTCGAAGGCTGGGGGCCGCAATGAGCGCGCTGCCTCGTCGTTCGATCCACGCCCTCACACGGAGTTGCATGCCATGACCCTAGACGCGGATCGGATCGCGGTCGAACGCTGGACCATCGCTGCCCTGTTGTCCTTGCTGCTGGCGATGCTGCCGGCGGTGGCCGCGGCCGCGTTCGTACCGGTGGCCTACGCGCCACCCGCCGCGCTGGCGATCGCCTTGGTGCTGGCCGCGATCGCGACGCCCGGCTTCGCACGGCGCCTGCCGCGCGAATGGGACGGCCTCCGGTACACCCATCCATGGCTGAGCGCGCTGTGGCTGCTGGTGGCGCTGCTCGCGATCGCGCGCACCGCCGGCGTGGCCTTGTTCATGGTCGATCCCGCTCAGGCCCAAGCTTCGGCGTACTGGTTCGACGAGTTCTACGTGCGCCACAACTGCTTCTCCGGCCTGTGGAAGGCCGCCGGGCTCGCCGGCCAGGGCGCGGAGAATCTCTACGACCCCGAGCACTACATCGGTATGGAAGGCCGCTTCAAGCTCGACGACTTCCTCTATCTGCCGCAGTTTCTGATTCTGCCGCGCGCGGGCATCGCGCTCGGCGGTGGCTTCCTGGAACTGCGCGCGCTGTGGTTCGCGGCCGAAGGCGCGCTGCTGGCGGCGACGGTATTCGCGCTGGGGCGTTGGATCGGCGGCGACGCCGGCCGCCGCATCGCGCTGCTGATGCCGGCGCTGTGGCTGAGCACGCCGGTGCTGCTGACCCTGCAGCTGGGCAACTTCCAGATCGCCGCGATCGCGATGTCGCTGCTGGCGATGATGCTGTTCTGGCGCGAGCGCCCGGTGCTGGGCGGCGCACTGCTCGGCTTTGCGGTGTTCAAGCTGTTCCCGGGCCTGCTCGGGCTGTATCTGCTGGCGGCGCGGCGCTGGCGCGAAGCCGCATGGACGATCGGCTTCGCCGCGCTGTACAGCGTGATCGCATTGCTGTGGATGGGCTCCCAGCCCTACGAAGCCTTCTTCCAATTCCAGGCTCCGCGCATCCTCAGCGGCGAGGCCTGGTCGTTCCTGTGGCTGGACGGGCTGGAGCCGGTGGTCGCGATCAACGACTCGGTGCCGGGGCTGGCGCTGAAGCTGGACGTGCTCGGCGTGGCCGGCATGACCCCGATGGTGGAGAAGGCGATCTCCTGGGTGTGGACGCTGGCGGTGTTCGCGCTGGCGATCCTGGCCGCGCGGCGCGCCCATGCCATGTCGCGGCTGGAACTGGTCTCGACCTGGCTGGCGCTGCTCGCCCTGGCCGCCTACCGCAGCCCCTTCGTGCCCGATCACAATGGCCTGTTCGCACCGATCTGGCTGTGGCTGCTGATCGCGGCGGGCACTCGCCTCACCCCGCCGCGCATCGCATTGCTCGCTCTCGCCTATCTGGCACTGAGCGCGGTGCTGCCGTTCGGCGGCGTCGACCTGCCCGAGCTCGGCGGCCGCCTGGCCCTGTCCACCGCCAGCCAGTTCGTCGCCATCGGCCTGTGCCTGTGGGTGGTGCTGCGACGGCCGCAAGCGATGACGGCGCCGCGCGCGGCGCCGATGCCGACGGCGACGATGTCGATGGGGTAAGACGGCGAGCCTATGCTGCCGCAGGTGACCCGGCCCTGGCGCGCTCCGGCCTGGACTGGGAGCAGGTGCGCAGCGCACCGGTCGCCAGCGCCTGAAGGCTGGCCACGCCGAACACCCGCATGCTTTCAGCGCATTTCCGGCACATGAACGCGTGCGCTGAAAACGTTGCCAGCGCGCATTCATCCGCCGTTTTGGTCGGCCTACGGAACGAAAATCCTTTGTTTACAAGCATTTAACGAGCATGACTTTTGGCGCGACCGTGCTCGAACCCCAGAGTTCCTAAACTTCCAAGTTCAAAATTCAGCTTCGATTGAATCGGCGCTTGGATACTGCGCCACATCCGGATCACAGAGCCGCCCCACCCCGAGGCGCCACGTCCGGACGAACAAAACCAATAAGAGGCTGAGACCTTATGAAGCGCACTTTGCTTGCCCTGACCCTGCTGGCCGCCCTGCCGTTCGCCGCCTCCGCGGCCGAGGGCGTGTCCTACACCTACGTCGAAGGCGGTTACGCCAAGACCAATACCGATGGCGGCGACGCCGACGGCTGGGCCCTGAACGGCTCGGGCGCGATCGCCGACAACTTCCACATCTTCGGCGGCTACAGCAAGCAGGAGATCGACAACACCAACGTCGACTTCGACCAGTGGCGCGTCGGCCTGGGCTACAACCACGAGCTGAACTCGCGCGTCGACCTGCTCACCCGCGTCGCCTACGAGAAATTCGACGCCGGCCAGGGTCTGGACTTCAACGGCTACAGCGTCGAAGCCGGCGTCAACGGCGTGCTGACCCCGAACATCCAGGGCTATGCGCTGGCCGGTTACGAGGACTACGAGAAGTCCGACGGCGAGTTCTACGGCCGCGTCGGCGCTCTGGTGAAGTTCAACGATACCTGGGGCGTGAACGGCGACGTCAAGTTCGTCGACGGCGACACCCAGTTCTTCGTCGGCCCGCGCGTCAGCTTCTAAGAACGACGGCCGAGCAACCCCGCACCAATCGCGATCTTTCTCTCTCTCCCCCGAACGTCGCGATCGAGCCCGGCCCCGGCCGGGCTCTTTTTTTGCGCCGAACCGGTGGATTCGGCTCCTGAGCGGGATTTTCGAAAACTGTGTTGCCTTTGGCAGTTGTGGCCATGTGAATTTTTCGTTACCTTGCGCGCCGCCGCATCGCGGCATGGACGCAAACCAAAATCAGGATCGAGAATTCATGAAGAAGCAATTCGTGCTGGCCGCTCTGCTGGCCGCCGCCCCGTTCGCCGCCTCGGCCGAAGGCCTGAGCTACTCCTACATCGAAGGCGGCTACACCCGCGTCAACGTCGACGTGTCGGGTTTCGACCCGGAGCTGGACGGCGCCTACATCCGTGGTTCGGCTGAGCTGGGTGAGAACTTCACCGTGTTCGGCGGCTACAGCAAGACCCAGGACGACGTCCGCGTCAGCGGTTTCGTCAACACCTTCGACACCGACTTCGAAACCGCCGAAATCGGTTTCGGCTACCACGCCGACATCAGCGACCGCGCCGACTTCATCGCCGAGCTGTCGTACCTGCGTCAGGAAATCAGCATCGAAAACGTCAGCGGCGAAGGCAAGGGCGGCAAGCTGAACCTGGGTATCCGCGGCGAGATGACCGACAACCTGGAAGGCTGGGTCAAGGCCGGCTACATCGATGGCGGCGACTTCGAAGGCGACTTCGTCGGCACCCTCGGCGGCCAGTACAAGTTCAACCAGACCTGGGGCATCGTGGGCGAAGTCGAATTCGTCGACGAGACCACCCAGTTCATGCTCGGCGCTCGCGCCAGCTTCTGATCCTCGGAAGCGGTCGAACGACAGAAGAAAGCCCGGCTCGCCGGGCTTTTTTCTTGCCCGGCGTCCGGTAGCTCGTCGCCGATCGGACCGTCGCATCGCGGCGGGTTGCTGCGATGGTGCGGTTATCACCGCACTCTGCGGCGAAGTTGAGGCGCGTTGCCGTTGCCGTTGCCGTTGCCGTTGCCGTTGCCGCGGCATTGGAATCCATAGCCCCGCACCACGACGAACAACCGTAGACCCGAAGGGCGGCGCGCAGGATGCGCGCCGTTTTTCGAAGGGACAGGGATGTCCCGTCGAAAAATCCCGGCGCACGCACCGAACTCGCAGGGGAGGTTTGTCTAGGCAAGCCCTTCTCTTTGGTTACTTTTGACCGAAGGGAATCCAGGCGGACTCTTGGGCCAGCAAGAGAAAGTGACCCGCGCGCGCAGCGGGCGGAAGCCTTTGATCTAAAGAATCGAAGCCGCCGCAGAAGCCCGGAGTTCGCGGTCGCGGCTCGCGCCGCTCCTACAGGAAGCAAAGCAGACCCGAAGCGAAACCATCGCCGGCAGGCGAGGTTCGAGGTCGCGACTTACACCGCTCCTACCCAAACAACCGAAGCAGGCGCGGCCGGGGGTTCGCGATCGAGCGAGCCCTACTCGTCGGACGGTGCCTCGCCTTCTTCTTCGGCCGGCAGGCGTTCCAGCACTTCGCGCAGGGATTGCTCCAACTCGCGCTCCAGCTGCTTCTGGTTGACCGCGGCGGCGTTGGCCAGTTCGAGTTCCTCGCAGGCGACCGAGCGCGGTTCGTCGTGGCAAACCTTGCGAATGCCGGCCAGCAGTTTCTCGTCGCCGGTGTTGTGGTACGCGGCGACGACGTTGCCGCAGCCTTCGCGCACGTGCATCGCGCAGACCCTGTCGTAGTAGCCGGCCGCGCGCGCCCAACCGCCGCCGAGCGCCGCGGTGTGGCCGGCGCCCATGCAGGCCGACATCGAGCCACGCGCGCAGCAGGCTTCGATGCCGCCGGCGTCGCTGAGCGCGCACTGGTCGACGCGGTAGGGCCGTTCGATGATCTGGTCGCTGGCGATCGGCAGGGGCAGCGCCGCGCAGGTCTCGGGCACCCCGCGCATGTACACGGTGAAACGGGTCCAGTCGTCCATGCCGATCAGGGTGTCGTCGCTCAGCCAGCGCAGTACGAAGTCGTCGCCCTTGTCGTGACGCACCAGCACCTGATCCTCGCGCAGGCGATAGCGCATGGTCGGTTCGCCGTCGCTGGATCCGGCCACCGCGCGGTCGTCGCCGAAACGGAACACATCGAACAATCCGCCCTCGCCGCTGGCGTAGGTACCGCAAGGCTGCTGCGGTTTGCGCCGAGCCGGGGCGTCGCTGAGCGCGATCACCTTCAGGCCTTGCACGTGCTCGCAGGCCTGCGCGTCCAGGCGCCATTCGCAGGCGGTGGCCAGGGTGTCGCGCGCGCTGGCGTAGCGGCCGGCGATCCAGTCCTGTTCGGCCAGCGCCGTGCAAGCCTTGGCCGAGTGCGCTTCGCTACAACCCGCGCGCAAGGCCGCCAATTCGGGCGGCGACACCGTCGCGGTACGGAACAGGTACAGCGGCGCGTTTGGGTCCTTGGGCGCGAGCGCCTTGACCCACTCTTCGCAGGCGTAGGGGCTGCCATCGCGCCGGCAGTAGCCTTCCAGGCGCTGGGCGCGCTGTTCGTCCGGCATCTCGCGGTCGTAGGCGAGCCCGACGACACAGGCCTGGATGTCGCCGGCGGCGCAGGCGAGACGATCCTGATCGGCCTCGGGCGTGCCCTCCGGTGCGCGCGCAACGCCCGCACCCTGGGTCGGAACGCAGACCGCGGGCGCGCGACGGCGATAGGTCACCGGCTCGCTGCGCATTCTGTCGGGCTGCAGGACCAGACGTTCGCCGTCGGCCTCGATGCGGTAACCGTCGAGCAGAGGGCTGTCGGCGTGGCGCATCCACAGCATGTCGCCGTCGATGCGGTAGCGCCAGACGTTGCCGCTGACGTAGCCCTCGCGGTCGCGAGCTCTCACGCCGTTGCCGGCGAAGCTCAGCACAGGGGCGTACTGGTCGTCAGGCTCGTACTCGCCGCAGGGCGGCACGGCGGCCCAGGCAGGCGTGGAGAAACACAGCAGCAGCGGCAGGGCCGCGAGTAACGCGCGCATCGGAAGTCCGTTTCGGCAGGGGAGGCGCTAGTGTGGCCTCGGCTGCTGCTCAGGCCAAGGCATGCGGTGGCCCGGTTCGAAACTCGGAACGCCCGACTCAGCCGAACAGTTCGTGCGGATATTCGGGCTTCTGCTCGCGTGCGAGCAGCTGGCGCAGGCCGTCGGCGGGGGTGATCGTGCCGTGCAGCACAGCCTGGACCGCGCTGGAGATCGGCAGTTCGA
The DNA here is from genome assembly GCA_946480055.1 of uncultured Lysobacter sp. Next base: position 54,795 of record CAMLID010000008.1, read on the forward strand.
TGCCGTGGCGCTGGGCCTGACGCATGACTTCGTCGGCGGTCTGCACCGACTCGACCACCTGGCCGATCTCGCGCACCGCCGCTTCGATGCTCTGGCCGCGGCCCAGGGCGAGGCCCAGGCGGCGATTGCGCGACAGGTCGCCGGTGCAGGTCAGCACCAGGTCGCCGAGGCCGGCCAGGCCCATCAGGGTTTCGGGTTGGCCGCCGATGGCGTGGTTGAGGCGCAGCATCTCGTTGAGGCCGCGGGTGATCAGGCCGGCGCGCGCATTGAGGCCGAGCTGCATGCCGTCGGCGACGCCGGTGGCGACCGCGAGCACGTTCTTCATCGCGCCACCGAGTTCGGCGCCGAGCATGTCGTCGCCGGTGTAGGCGCGGAAGGTCGGGCCGTGCAGCACACCGGCGACGGTGCGCGCGAACGCGGCATCGTCGGAATGCACGGTCAGCGCGGTCGGCAGGCCCTGCGCGACTTCCTTGGCGAACGAGGGGCCGGTGACCACCGCCAACGGCACCGCGTCGCCGAGCACTTCGGCGGCGACTTCGTGCAGGAAACGGCCGCTGCCGGGCTCGAAGCCCTTGGTCGCCCAGGCCACGCCCGCCTGCGCGGGACGGTGCGGCGCCAGCGCGCGCAGGGTTTCGGCGAAAGCGTGCGAGGGCACGACGACCAGCACCAGATCGGCGCCGGCCAGCGCGGCCGCCATGTCGGCGGTCGCGTGCAGCGATTCCGGCAGGGCGATGCCCGGCAGGTAACGTGGGTTTTCGTGTTGCGACTCGATCGCCGCGACACCGTCGGCGTCGCGGCCCCACAGCACGGTCGGATGACCGTGCCGCGCGATCAGGGCGGCGAGCGCGGTGCCCCAGGAGCCCGCGCCCAACACCGCGACGCGCAGCGTGGCCTCACCGGAATTCGCGTCCGTGCCCATGCCGTGGTCCGATCGCGGGCGGCCCTCAGGCGTTGCCCGCGGTCTCCGCGTCGGCCAGGCCGCCCGACTGCGAGGCGCGCTGACGCAGGCCTTCGGCGTACAGGGCGTCGAAATTGATCGGCTGCAGGAAGAACGGCGGGAAGCCGCCGGACTGGATCAGGTCGCTGACCAGCTGGCGCGCGTACGGGTACAGCACGTTCGGGCAATGGGTGCCGAGCATGCCGTCCAGGGTGGCCTCGTCGAAACCGGCCAGGCCGAACACGCCGGCCTGCTTCACTTCGACCAGGTACATCGGCTTGTCGCCGGCGTTGCAGGTCAGGGTGATGCCCAGCACGACTTCGAACGCGGCGTCGTTGAGGCGCTGCACGCTCTGGTTGAGGTTCATCTGCAGCTGCGGCTGCGCGGTCTCGTTGAACACCGCCGGCGCGCCGGGGACTTCGAAGGAGACGTCCTTCACGTAGATCTTTTCGACCGTGAACGCCGGACCGGCGGCTTCGACCGGCGCGACTGCGCCGTTGACGTTTTCTTCGGACATCGGATGACTCCAGCGGTGTAAGTGTTTGGTGGTGCGGTCGAAACCGCGGAAAGAGGCCGATTATGGCATGCGGGTATTGCGCGTTCCGCGTTCAGGCGTGGGGGCGTTTCCGGCCCGGCGCAAGGGCCGCCGCGGACGGCGGCGGCGATCGGCCGCGATCAACCGTGGTCGGCCGAGCCCACCGGCTCGCGGATCAGGCGCGACCCTTGACCAGCGGCAGATCGGCCGCCTGCCAGGCCTGGACGCCGCCGTCGAGCCAATAGACCTGCTCGAAACCGGCCTTCTTCAGGCGCTTGGCGGCATCGGCCGAGGCCTGGCCGTTGCGGCAGACCATGACCACCGGCAGCGACTTGGCGCTGGCCAGCAGCTTGTTTTCGGGATCGAACTGGCTGGGCGCGACCGAACGGCTGCCGGCGATGTGGCCCTTCTCGAAATCGTTGGTCGCCGACAGGTCGACCACCAGCGCGTTCTCGCGGTTGATCAGCCCGGTCAGCTCGGCCGGGCGCAGGGCCTTGTAGCCGCGGAACAGGCGCGCGCTCTCGGTGTAGACCAGTGCAACGGTCAGGCCGACCAGACCCATCGACAGGAACATGTGGCGGCTGCCGAAGGCAAGCAGTTCTTCTAGGGTCACAGGATCACGGGGACGACGGATGGGGGCGCGATTGTCGCCCACGGCGGCGGGCGGCGCAAAAAAAGCCTTGTCGGGCCCGTCGCGGCGGGCCCTGGGCGGAGTTACATGCCGTCCCAGAGGTCCGGCAGGCCCGAGGTCAGCCACCAGGTCTTGGCGATGTCGTCCCAGCGCCATTCCTCGCGGTAGCGGATGGTGCGCTCGGCCTGAGTATGGCGGTTGATCACGCCGATCTCGATATCGCGCACCGCCAGGCCGCGCTCCTTGTCCAGGCTGGAGCCGACGTCGCGGTAGGAGGAGATCTGGACCTGCTTGTAGCGCTCCAGTTGCAGCGCGGTGACCGGTTGGTCCTTGCGGACCTTGGGGTCGATCAGGTTCTGGGCCTGCTCGAATTCGCCCCAGCGGATCGCGCCGGACCAGGCGTATTGGTTGCGGTCGAGCTCGTTGGTCTTCTTGCTGGCCAGGGCGCCGCCGGCGACCGCGCACAGGCACAGCAGCAGCAGGACTTTGAACAGGCGCATCGGGTGTCTCCAGCAAGGGACCGCGTCGGCCGACATGCTAGCCGGTTCCGCGGCCTGTGTTGGTGTCGGCCGCCTCAGCCGCGGGCGATGGCGACGTAGCGGGCGGTGAAGTCGGTCGCGACCCCGCCTTCGGGCAGCCGCACCCGCGCCACCAGGCCGGTGCGGGCCCGTCCGCGCTCGCGCAGCGTGCTCAGGAAGGTGTTCCAGTCGGCGTCGGTGGCCAGCTCGGCGTCGACGTCGATGTCGGCGAACAGGGGGGCGAGGTAGCGGATCTGGCTGTCGGCCACATAAACGTCGGCGTCGATGCCGGCCCGTTCCAGGCCCAGCGACACCAGTCCCCAGGAGGCCAGGGTCATCATCGAGGCCAGGCTGCCGCCGAACGCGCAGCCCTTGTCGTTGACGTGCTGGCTCAGCGGCGCGTGCAGGCGCAGACGCCGGCCGTCGTAGTCGGCGACGCTGATTTGCATCGCCGCCACCGGCGGCATCGATTGGTAGTGATGACGCAGGCGTTGCAGGGCTTCTTCGAGGCTCATGGGGGATCGCGCAGGGGGAGGGGAAGACGGCTGCCGCGCATTGCACGGCTGTGCCAAGCTGCCGGCATGCGTCCGCACACACCGCCACAACCGCCGCGATGGTACGTGATCTCGTTGCGTCCCAGCGGTGCGCATTCGGCCTTACGCCAAGCTGCGAAAAGATACGGTGGCGCATTGATTGCGCTGTCGCCGTGGCGCTTGCGCAAGCTCGACGATGACGCGGCGCGCGCCGCTTTGGAGGCCGCGCTGGCCGCACCGTACGCGGTGTTCACCAGTCCGGCGGCGGTGCGCGCGGCGCACGCCCTGCGACCGCTGGACGACGACGGTCGGCGTACGTGGTTCGCGGTCGGCGCCGGCAGCGCGGCGGCGTTGCGCCGGGCCGGCATCGCGCAGGTGCGCTCACCGAAACGGATGGACAGCGAAGGCCTGCTCGAATTGCTGTACGAGTGCGAACTCGACGGCCGCAGCGTCGGCCTGATCACCGCACCCGGCGGCCGCGGCGCGCTGACCCCGGCGCTGCAGGCGCGCGGCGCGCGCGTGCTGCGCGCCGACGTGTACGAGCGCGAGCCGATCGCGCCCGCGCCGCGCGCGATCGCGCAACTGCGCGCATTGGACGCACCCGCGGTGCTGGCGCTGTCCAGCGGCGAGGCGCTGCAACGCACGCTCGATGTACTGCCCGACGACGCTGCGCGTGCCCTGCGCAGCGCCACCGCGCTCGCCGCCAGCGAGCGCCTGGCCGCATTGGCGCGCGAACTCGGCTTCGCCCAGGTCCGGGTCGCGGCCGGACCGCGCCCGCACGAGCTGCTGGCGGCCGCACCGGAGCCACTCCTCCGACCGGGAAACTGACTTGCGACGACAGGCCTTCCGGTAGCATGGCGGTGTCATGAGCGCCTCCCCCGAACCTTCCGCCCCGGCCTCGCCCACTACCCGGCCCGACCCCGACGTGTCCTCGCCCGCCCCCTCCCCCCGCCGTTCCTCCTCCGCCTGGCTCTGGTTGCTGTTGCTGGCGCTGCTCGCCGGCGGCGGCTGGTACGCCTGGAAACAATGGCAATTGGGCGAAGCGCGCGACCGCGCCGCGGTCGCCGACGCCGACCTGCGCCTGGACGCACTGGACGAGCGCATCAACGCCTTGCGCAACGACCAGCGCTCGCAGAACCGCCGCCTGCAGCAGGCCGATACGACCAACCGCGTGCTGCGCGACGAACTGCACGGCATCGGCACGCGCGCGAGCCTGATCGAAGACAGCGTCTCCAAGCTCGCCGACCCCGACCGCCACGGCGCCCAGGCCCTGCGCCTGGACGAAACCGAACTGCTGCTGACCCTGGGCCAGCAACGCCTGCAGATCGCCGGCGACCTGGCCGGCGCGCGCCGCGCCTACGCGTTGGCCGGCGGCGTGCTCGACGGCATCGACGACCCGGCCTATCTCAGCCTGCGCCAGACCCTGATGCAGGAACGCGCCGCGCTCGACGCGCTCGGCATCGACCCGCGGGTGCGGGCGATGGCGCAGCTGGACGCGTTCGCGCGCGGCCTGAGCCTGGCGCCGGTGCGCGATCCGCTCGACACCGCGCCGCGCGCGCCGTGGTGGCAACGCGCGTTCGGCAACATCGTCGACATACAGCCCAGCGACGGCGCGGTCGCGCTGCGTCCGGCCGATCGCGCTGCGGCGCTGGCCGGGCTGCAGTTGGAAATCTCGCTCGCGCGCGCCGCCGCCGAGCGTCGCGACGACGCCGGCTATCGCTCCGCGCTGACCCGTGCCGACGGCTGGCTGCAGCGCCTGGCGCCGGCCTCGGCCGCGCAGGCGCGTCAGCGCGAGGCCTTGAAATCGCTGACCGCGCAGCCGCTTTCACTGTCGGTTCCTACCCTGGGCAGCACACTGCAGCAACTGCGCCAGTTGCGCACCACGCGCTGAGGAGGCCGGATGAATCTGTTCCGCAACCTGCTGTTCTGGATCGTTCTGGCCCTGGCCGGCGCGCTGGTCGCGCAACTGCTGGTGCAGGACCCGGGCTATGTCCTGGTGCGTTACGGCGGCAACGACTACACCACCAACGTCCCCAAAGCGATCCTGATGACGGTCGCGTTGCTGGCCGGTCTGTGGCTGGCGTGGAGGGTGCTGTCGCTGCCGTTCACGGCGGTGCGCAGGCACCGCAAGAAGCAGGCGCGCGCGCGTCTGATCGACGGTCTGGATGCGCTGCATCAGGGCCACTGGTCGCGTGCCGAGAAGTCCTTGGCGCTGGCCGCGCGCAGCGACGATGTCGCCGCGATCGCGCACGTCGGCGCCGCGCAGGCCGCGGCCGCTCGCGGCGATACCGGCGCGAGCGCGCAGCATCTGGACGCGCTCGGCAACGCACACCCGACCACGCGTGCACTGGCGGCGGCCGAACTGGCGCTGGCCGAAGACCGCGCCGACGACGCTCTGGCCGCGCTCGACGCGCCCACCGCGCAACCGCTGCCGCCGCGCGGGCTGATCCTGCGCGCACGCGCGCTGGCCGCGCTGGGCCGCGCCGGCGAGGCGTACGGCCTGCTCGGCGCGCTGCGCCAGCAACAGGCCTATCCGGCCGAGCGCCTGAGCCGGTTCGAAGCGCAGTGGGCCGAAGCCTCGCTGCGCGAAGCCGCCGACGCCAACGTCCTGGCCGACCGCTGGGAAGCGCTGCCCAAGCCGCTCAAGAGCGAGCCCGCCGCAGTCGCCGCCTACGCCGAACGCGCCGCCGCGCTGCGTTGGGAAGAAGCCGCGGCCAAGAGCCTGGAGCAGGCCCTGGACACGCGTTGGGACGAATCCCTGGCCGCGCTCTACGGGCGTCTGCCGATCGGCCGCCTCGACGTGCGCCGCGGCAACGCCGAGCGCTGGCTGTCCGCGCATCCGGCCAGTCCGGCGCTGCTGGTCACCCTGGCGCAGCTGGCCCGCGCCCAGGGCCAATGGCCGCAGGCCGAAGCCTATCTGCACCGCGCCCTGGCCCAGGGCGCCAACAGCGATGCCTGGGAGGAACTCGGCCACGGCTTCGCCGAGGCCGGCGACGACGCGCGCGCGCGCCTGAGCTACGCCAACGCCCTGCGCGCCGCGCGCGGCGAAGCCGCCAGCGAACTGCCGGGCCGCGATCTGCGGCAGAAGATTTTCGACGAGGCCGTGGTCGAGGAACGCGACGAACACGGCATGCCGCGCCTGCGCGGCTGACGACGATCGCGCCGCGCGGACGCGGCGCGATCGCCCGACCTCAGTCGCGCCAGTACTCGGCGACCGCGGTGAAGGTACGGCTGATGCCGGTGCTGTTGTTGGTCACCACCACGCTGACGGTCTTGTCGCGATTCGCGCGGATCTGGGTGATGCAGAACTTGTTGCTGGTCGAGCAGCCGGTCACCGACCACTGATAGGTGTAGCTCACCCCTGCATCCTGGCCGAACACTTCGAACACCGCGCTGGTCGTAGCGGGCCCGTTGAACCAGTACGAGGCGCAAGCGTCCTCGGTGTACTGATCGAACGCGGGCGTGTCGACGTAGCAGGCGATCTTGAGGTCTTCTGCCTGCGCCTGCGCCGCCCATCCGGACATCGCCAGGAAGCCGAGCAGCGCGAGCGCTTTGGTTGCGTTTGCCATCGAAAACTCCTTTTCAGTGACGTTGCGGGTATGCCCATCCGGGCAAGCGCAGCCTAGGCCGCGCGCGCAGCGCAAACGCGGGCGGCAGTCGCAGTTCGTCGCACGGCTCCGTCCGCCGCGCGGGGCGCGGCGGAGGTTTCGATCGCGGATCCGGTCGCGGCGCAGCGGCCGCGTCGCGCTTCAGCGGCCGCCGATATAAGTCGGCAGGGTCGCCAGGAACTCGCTGCCGCAGCCCTTGAAGCGGGTGTAGACCGGGCCGATGTGGCTGGGCACCAGGATCCGCGCCATCGCCACGCCGCCGATCAAGGTGCCCAGCAGCGCGATCACGCCCACGCCGATCAGCCAGCCTTGCTCGCTGGCGGCGCCGTAGAACATCAAAGCCAGGCCCGCGAACACGCCGCCCCAGGCCACGCCCAGACCGATCCGGCGCCGCTGGATGTGGCGCTCGCACAAGCCGGCGCTGACGCGCGTGTTCTTGCGCACCGCCACCGCCACCAGCAGGTAAATCAGCAGGTTCAACAGGATCAGCAGGTACCACGCCGGGTTGTGCCAGTAATAGCGGCGGTGCTTGATCGGCGTCGTCGCCGGCGCGTTGCACTTGATGCAGCGCTCCGGCAGCTTGCACTCCGCGCGCACCACCAGCATCGCGCCGTCGCGCCAGCAATCGCCGTCCAGCTCGACCCGGGTCGGCGCGACATACAGCGGCGCCTTGGGCGCCTGATACGGATTGAACGCGGTCATCGGATCCCCTGTGCCTGTCGATGCGCGGCGGCGCCCATCGAGGCCCTCGCCGGCGGACGCTGCTTCCGCGCCCGCCGTCCCCACGGCGGCGCGCGGCGCCCGTGAGCAGGATACGGGCCTGTGCCTCGCGTTGACTAGCGCGACGCGAGGGTTTGGCGATACACCGCCAGGTCGGCGGCGGAATAGCAGCAGAAGGTCACCCGCGGCGCTTGCGCCATCGTCGCCAGCGTCTCGCGCACGGTCGCCACCGCGAGCGCGCTCGCGGCCTCGATCGGGTAACCGTAGATGCCGGTGCTGATCGCCGGGAACGCGATCGACGCCAGCGCATGCTGCCCGGCCAGCGCCAGGGCGTTGCGGTAGCAGGCGGCCAGGGTGTCCGCCTCGCCGTGGCCGCCGCCGTGCCAGACCGGGCCGACGGCGTGGATCACGTAGCGCGCCGGCAGTCGGTAGCCGCGCGTGAGCTTGGCCTCGCCCGGGCGGCAGCCGCCGAGCAAGCGGCATTCGGCGACCAGCTCGGGGCCGGCGGCGCGGTGGATCGCGCCGTCGACACCGCCGCCGCCGAGCAGCGAGCTGTTGGCGGCGTTGACGATGGCGTCGACCTCGAGGGTGACGATGTTGGCCTGGATCGCTTCGAGGTTCATGTCGATGCGGAAACGTGGGGCATAGGCATCAGCTTGCCGGATAGCACTGTGGGAGCGGCGTGAGTCGCGATGGCGTCGGGCGCCGATCGCGGCTCACGCCGCTCCCACAGGAAGCAGGATGCGGTGAGCCAGAGGCGAACCGCATCGTCGCGATGCATCTAGCGTTCGCGATGCTGCGCTTGAGCGACCCTAGCCCGCACCCATATGCGGGACGCGCTGCCGGCGAGGCTCAGCGCTCCAGAATCGCCACCACGCCCATGCCGCCGGCGGTGCAGATCGAGATCAGGCAGCGGCCGCCGCCGCGTTGCTTGAGTTCCTTGGCGGCGGTAGCGACGATGCGCGCACCGGTCGCGGCGAACGGGTGACCGGCCGCCAGCGAGGAACCGTTGGGGTTGATCTTGGCCGGATCGATCCGGCCCAGCGGCGCATCCAGGCCGAGGCGGTTCTTGCAGTACTCCTCGCTCTCCCAGGCCCGCAGCGTGCACAGCACCTGCGCGGCGAAGGCCTCGTGGATCTCGTAGAAATCGAAATCCTGCAGCGTCAGGCCGTTGCGCTTGAGCATCTCCGGCACCGCCACGGTCGGCGCCATCAGCAGGCCCTCGCCGTGGACGAAATCGACCGCCGCCACCTGCGAGTCGCGTAGGTAGCACAGCACCTCGTGGTTATGCGCTTGCGCCCATTCTTCCGAGGCCAGCAGACAAGCCGCGGCGCCGTCGGTGAGCGGCGTGGAGTTGGCCGCGGTCAGGGTGCCGCGGCCGGAGGTCTTGTCGAACGCCGGCTTCAGCGTCGCCAGCTTCTCCAGGGTGCTGTCGGCGCGCAGGACGTTGTCGCGCGAGACTCCGCGAAAGCTGACCACCAGGTCCTCGAAGAAACCGCGCTCGTAGGCCGCGGCCAGCTTCTGGTGCGAGGACAGCGCCCACTCGTCCTGCGAGTCGCGCGAGATGTTCCACTCCTTGGCCATGTCCTCGCAGTGGTCGCCCATGCTCTTGCCGGTGCGCGGCTCGGCCACGCCGGGGAACTCGGGCTTGAGTTCGCGGAAATGGAAGCCCTTGAACGCGGCCAGCTTGTCCTTGGTGGTCTTGGCGCGCGCGGCCTCGAGCAGACGGCGGCGCAGGCGCTTGCCGTACACGATCGGCACGTCGGAGGTGGTGTCCGAACCGCCGCCGATGCCGACCTCGATCTGGCCGGCGGCGATCTTGTTGCCGATCGCGACGATCGAATCCAGCGAGGTGCCGCAGGCGCGCTGCAGGGTGATGCCCGGGGTCAGCGGCGACAGGCCCGAGGACAGCGCGGCTTCGCGGCCGAGGTTCCAGTCGCTGCTGTGCTTGATCACCGCACCCATCGCGACCTCGCCCAGCTGCTGTCCGTGCAGGCCGAACTTCTCGACCAGGGCGCCGAGGGTCCGTACCGACATGCCGAGATTGCCGACGTCCGCGTAGGCGGTGTTCTGGCGGCAGAACGGAATGCGAACGCCACCGAGCACGGCGACGGGACGGGCAGGACGCATCGGATTACCTCGGCTGGACGGGACGGCAGGGAAGGGCGGACGGAGCGGATGAAACGGCCCGCAACATCATCGCGGGCATAATGGCGCAGTGTAGCGCCGCCTCCGCGCGCAACCAAACGCCAGCGTATCCAAGCCCGACCATGACCTCAGACGCCAGCCACCGCCCAGCGCCTCCCGCCCCGCTGCACGTGCTCGGCGCGCTCGCGCTGGAGCTGCGGGGCGACGCCGCCGTGGCCCGCAACGCCCTGCCCCAGGCCCGGATCGGCCCCCTGGCCGACCTGATCGCGCGCGATCTGGCCGGGTTCGCGCCCGAGGCCGCGGCGCTGGAACTGGTCGTGGTCGGCGCCCATTACGACCCGGTCGAGGTCCTGCGCCCGGGCTGGCCCCTGCACCACGAACTCGACCAACTCGCCGCGCGCGCCCCCGGCCGGCGCGAATCCGAAGGCCGGATCGTCGCCTTCGGCGCCCACGAAGACCGCCTGCCGGGCACCCTGCCGCCCTCGCCCGACTTCGCCGGCGGCCCGCTGCGGTTGGTGCCGTTCCTGCTCGGCGGCGACCCGGACATCGCCGCGCGCGTCGGCGACGCCTTCGAAAGCACCCTGCTCGAACGCGGCATGGCCGGCGCCGACACCGCCCTGGCCGCGCAGGAGGCGTTCGGCCTGCAGGTCGAGCACGCGCGCTACCTGACCGTGCACGACCTGGCCGCGATGATGGCCATGCAGTACGAGCACGCCGGCCTGGCGCCGCTGTGGCCGATCCTGGAAACCGCGCTGCTGCAGCCCGACGGCGAGGAATGGCTGGACGCGCCGCCCGAGCCGCTGATCCATTACGCCGACGGCGAAGCCCGCATCGCCCTGTTCTCGCCGCCGGCCTGGCATGCGCGCTACGCGCCCGAAGCGCCCTGCGACAGCGACGACGGCCGCGCCCAGCTCAATCGCCGCTACCAGCACTTCGAAGCGCGCCTGCGCCAGATCGCCGCGGTGCTGGGCGCGCACGGCGTGCCGGCGACCTTCGTGCATTGCGACGATGGGGCCAAGGCGCGCGATCAGCTCTGAGGCGAGCGCGCGGCGCCGCGCTCAGTGCCGGTCGAACTCGGTTTCGAAGATCGCGTAACCCGCGTCGTCCATGGCGAGCGCGCGGTAGGTGCTTTGCGCGGTGGTGTTGGCGCGTTCCACGTACAGCCGCAAGCCGATCACGCCCGGCGTGGCCTGCGCCAACGTGGCGACGTGGCCGTGCATGGCCTGGTAGACGCCCTGACGACGGTGTTCCGGGGCGACGTACACGCTCTGGATCCACCACCAGTCGCCGTTGCGCCAGTCGCTCCACTCGTGGGTGAACATCAGCGTGCCGGCGGCGACCGCGATGGTTTCGCGGCCGGCGACCTCGACCTCGCGCATCGCCACGAAGTAACGCGCCTTGGCCGCGTCGGCCAGGCCGGCTTCGACGCCGGCGCGCACGGTGTCGGGATCGAGCCGCTTCTGCTCGGTTTCCCAGGCCATCGCGATCATCCAGTCGGCGATCAGGTCGCGGTCGGTGGGCTCGGCATCGCGGATACGCAGGCGGGTCATGGCGGCAAGTCGGCTCGTGGGTGACGCACAGGATAGCCGCGGCCGGCGCCATCGCGCGGCCATCGCAGCCTCGGTTCACGTGCGATCCACGCAAGCATGCGCCGCGCACCGTGCAGCGGCGCGCAAACCATGCGCGCCTTTGCGAACCCGGTCCGGGACTCAGTGCGAAATCGAGATCACGCCGCAGGCCACGCGCGCGCCGGCATTGCCGGCCGGCTGGCTGGCGTAGTCGTCGGGCGCGGCGTGCACCACCACCGCGCGACCGGCGACGTCGTTGCTGGCGCCGCCGCCCAGGGTCACCGCACGCGCATGCACGTCGACCTTGGCCACGCCCTCGGCGTCGGCGACCAGGTTGTCCATGTCGCCGCCGTGGTGGGTGCCGCTGTCGACCTTGCCGTGCGGGCTCATGCCGGGATTGAAATGGCCGCCGGCGCTGCTGGCGTCGACCGTGCTGCAATCGCCTTTCTCGTGGATATGGATCGCGTGCACGCTGCTGGGCGCGAAGCCGCCGATCACACCGGTCATGCGCACGCCGTCGGCGGTCGGCACGATCTTGACCTTGCCGCTGACCAGACTGCCCGAGGCCGAGGCCAGGATCGCCTGGCCGGACTGCGCGGTGGACACCGGCTTGGGTGCCGGTGGCGCCGCGGTCTTCTTCGGTGCCGAGCCGCAGGCGGTCAGGACCACGGCGGTCACGGCGATCAGGACGGTGCGGGCGGCGATGTTCATAGCGGCTCCAGGTGCTGACGACGAAATAGAAAGGAGGATGGAAAGCGGATGCGCCACGCTAGCGCGGCACTGGTTCAGTGTCGGTGAAACTAGCTGCGCTTGCGGCCGGAGCCGAGCTTGCGGGTCAGCGTGTTGCGGCCCAGGCCCAGGCGCGCGGCGGCTTCGCTGCGGCGGCCGCCGGTGTGTTCCAGCGCGGCTTCGAGCAAGGCGCGGTCGAAGCGTTCGCGCGCATGGGCGTGGATGTCCTGCGCGCCCTCTGACAGTTGCAACCGCGCCCACGCGGCCAGGCGCGCGTCCCAGTCGTCGTCGGCGCGCGCGGCGGCGCTGGCGCTCAGGACTTCGTCCAGGTCGGCGCGGGCGATGCTGTCGCCGGGCGCGAGCGCGGCCAGGCGCCAGCACACGTTCTCCAGTTCGCGCACGTTGCCGGGCCAGTCGTGCGCCTGCAGACGCTCCAGGGCCGCCTTCGACAAGCGCTTCGGCGCGGCCGCGAACTTGGCCGCAGCCGCAACGAGGAATCGCTCGGCGAGCTGGCCGATGTCGGCGCGGCGCTCGCGTAGCGGCGGCAGGCGCAACCGCACCACATCGAGCCGGTGCAGCAGGTCGGCGCGGAAGCGGCCTTCGCCGACCAGCGTTTCCAGGTCCTGGTGGGTGGCCGCGACCACGCGCACGTCGACCCGGATCAGCTCGCGGCCGCCGACGCGGAAGAACTCGCCCTCGGCCAGCACGCGCAGCAGTCGCGTCTGCAGCGGCAGCGGCATGTCGCCGATTTCGTCCAGGAACAAGGTACCGCCGTCGGCCTGTTCGAAGCGGCCGATATGGCGACGCTGCGCGCCGGTGAAGGCGCCGGCTTCGTGGCCGAACAGTTCGCTTTCCAGCAGCTCGGCCGGAATCGCGGCGGTGTTGAGCGCGACGAAAGGCCGCAGCGCGCGCGGCGACTCGCGATGCAGCGCACGTGCGACCAGCTCCTTGCCGGTGCCGGTCTCGCCGGTGATCAGCACCGACAACGGCGCCTGCGCGAGCCGGCCGATGGCACGGAACAAGGTCCGCATGGCCGGGGTGTCGCCGATCAGCGCATCGGCCGCGGCCGCATCGGTGGCCATGGCGACCGGCTCGGGCGCGCCGCGTTCGGCGCCGAGCGCGCGCGCAGCCAGGGCGACCGCATCGTCGAGATCGAACGGTTTCGACAGGAATTCGTGGGCGCCGCCGCGGAACGCGCCGGCGGTGCTGGCGACGTCGGTGTAGGCGCTCATCACGATCACCGGCAGGCGCGGCGCCGCAGCCTTGAGCTTGTCGAGCAGGACCAGGCCGTCGTCGCCGGGCATGCGCACGTCGGTGAACAGCAACTCGGGCGCGCCGCGCTGGGCCAGCGCGTCGAGCACGTCCTGCGCGTTCTCGAAACCATCGACGGCGTAGCCGGCCTCGCGCAGCGCGGTGGCCAGCACGAAGCGCACGCTGCGGTCGTCGTCGACCACCCAGACCCGTGCGGGCGCGGACGTGGCGTTCATGCGGGCGGCGCCTCCTCTTCGATCGGCATCGGCAACAACAGGGTGAACACGGTGTGGCCCGGACGCGAGCGGTAGGCCAGCGAGCCGCGATGTTCGCGCGCGACCTGCTGCGCCAACGCCAGACCCAGGCCGCTGCCCTCGGCGCGACCGGACACCAGCGGCAGGAACAACTGCTCGGTGAGTTCCTCGGGCACGCCGCGGCCGTCGTCGGCGATGTCCAGACGCAGCGCGATCGCATACGCGGTGTCGGCGATGCGCACGCCGTGCTCGGCGCGGGTGCGCAGGGTGACCTGGGTCGCTCCGGCTTCGATCGCGTTGCGCACCAGGTTCCACACCGCCTGCATCAAGCGATCGGCGTCGCCGGCGAACTCGGGCAGGCTGGGGTCGTAGTCGCGCACCAGGCGCACCGCCCAACCGGCCTCGCTTTCGGCCAAGCGCAGCACGCGCTCGAGCACAGCATGGATGTTCAAGGCCGTGTGCGCGCGCGGCGGCGCCGGGGTCAGCAGTTGATCGAGCAGAGCGGTGAGGCGGTCGACTTCGCTGCCGATCAGGCCGACCAGCTCGCGCGAATCGCCGTTGCCGGTGTTGCCATGGTCGAGCCGGCGCGCCAGCAACTGGGCCGCGCCCTTGACCCCGGCCAGCGGGTTGCGCAGCTCGTGCGCCAGCCCCTTGAGCGAAGCCGACAGCGCCGACGGCAGCAGCAGCGCCGGATCGTCGCCGGGGAATTCATCGACCGGATGCACCTCGAGCAACCAGCCGCCGTCGTCGAGCCGGCTCAGCCACAGATCGGCGAAGCGCTCCTCGCCGTCGGCATAACGCAGCCGGGTCCGGCGCAGGCGCAGCGACTCGTCCATCGTGGTGCGGGCCAGGGCCGCCGCCAGGCGACCGTCGCCCGCGTCCAGGCCGGCCAAGGGCCAGCCCGGCAACCGCCGCACGCTGACCCCGAGCCAGCGCGAGAACGCCGCATTGCAGCCCAGGATCGCCCCGCCGGCATCGCTCCAGGCGAGCGGCGTGGTCAGGCTGTCCAGGGCCGGCGCAGGGGTGGGATCGGGAGGCATTGCACCATCTTAGTGCAAATTTGAGCCGATCCAGCGGGGCGTGGCGGGCCGGGCGACCGGCGCGCCCGAGGCCTCCCCCAGCAAGGGGCGAGGATCGCAAGCACACCAACGACGGGGCGCTCCCGGCATGGCCCACGCGCCAAGCCTCGGGCCGCGCTGCCCGTCCCGACGAGCGGATTGCTGGATCGGCGAACTTCGGCGGCTTCATGCGACGTGCCTGCTGTTGGAACTTCGCCTGCGACCGATCGAACCGACTGCGACGCCACCGGCTCGTCGCTCGTCGGCGCAGAACCGCATGTGCGATCCATACGTCGACCCGCATCCGATACCGATGGATGTCGCGCCGAAGCAGGCGGCGCACAGCAAGCGCGCGCCTTGTTTTGCGATCGCGGTCGTCGCATCCTGACGCGGTGAAGAAATCGCCTCCCACCGCCGCTGAACTCGCCATCCTGCGCATCCTGTGGCGGGACGGGCCCGCGACGGTGAAGCAGGTGCATGAGGCGGTGTATGCCGGCACCGACACCGGCTACACCAGCGCCCTGAAGATTCTTCAGAACATGCTGGCCAAGGGCCTGGTCTCGCGCGACGCCGATGCGCGCCAGCACGTTTACAAGGCCTCGGTCTCCGAGCGCCCCACCCTCAACCGCCTTGTGCGCGGGTGGATGGACAGCGCGTTTTCCGGATCTTCGCTGGCCCTGGCCATGCAAGCGCTCGATGCGCGTCCGATCGATCAGAAAGAGTTGGCGGAGTTGAAAGCCGTGATCAAACGGCTCGAAGCCGATACGGACTGACGGTGGCCCCGGTGACGCTGGTCTATGTCTTCGAGCTGCTGGCGTTCGCTCTGGTCGGGACGTTGCTGCAAGGGACCCTGCTGTGGATGTCGTGGCGTTTGTTGAGCCGCGCGATTCCCGTCTCTTATCCGCTGTTGCGCTATCGCGTCGCCGGCGCGCACTTCGCGTTGCTGTCGGGCCTGCCGCTGCTCACCATCGCGCTGTTCCATCTGTTTTTCGCAGCGATGGGCGCCGAGATTTCGCGGGAGAAGCCGTCTGTCGACCTCCCGCCCCTGGAGAGCAGCGCAGCCCACCTGAGCATGCTGGCCGGCATCGCGGGGGGCTGGTTGCTCGGCGCCATGGTCCATTGCCTCAAGCTGCTGCGTGAGTTCGCAGGCTTGGCACGCATCGCACGGGGCGCGCCGCCGGAGAACCTGGTCGTCGCCGTCGATCGCCTAGGCAGGAAGCTCGGTGCGCGCCGCCTGGTGCAACCCTGTATAGCCGCCGTCGCCGGTCCGCAGGTCGTCGGGTTTCGCCGGGCGACTTTGATGATCCCGGCGGATTTCATGACGGCGCTGCCCGCAGCGGAGCGCGACGCGATCTTGTTGCACGAGTTGGCGCACGCGCGCAGGCACGACTTCGCGTGGAATCTGGTGCAGAGGTTCGGCCTGGCGCTGGCCTGGTTTCATCCCGCGGCGTGGGCGCTCTACAACAGCATGGCGCTGGAGCGGGAGGCTGTTTGCGACGCAGTGGCCGTCGGCCAGGGCGCCTCGCCGAAGTTGCTCGCGCAAGGCCTGTTGCGTCTCGCAGAGCGTCGGGGCGGGCAAACGATCGCCATGGCGTCCACCAGCGGCGCCACCTTGAGCGATCGCATACATCGGCTACTCGCTCCCGCGATCGCGCCGGCCTCGTTGTTGCGGCGCGCGGCGATTGCGGGCGGCATGCTGGCTTTGTTCGGCGTCGCCGCCGCACTCGCCGAGCCGGGACTCAACGCCGCTCGGATGCGCGAGCTGTATATCGCGAGCGGTTTCGGGCCCACGGTGGTGGTCAACGCACGCGATCCTGCCGGCGCCTTCGGATTGCGCATCCGCCAGGGCCGGGTCGTACAAGCCTCCATCGAACAGCAGTCCGTGCCGACGGAGCGCATCATTCAAAAGGGCGACCAAGTCATCCTGCTCGGACCGAACCGGCGCCCGGCGGTCTCGCTGCGGGTGTCCGCCAACGGCAGAATTCGCTGGGATGCGCGCGGCTGGCACTCGGCCGGCAGCTGATATACGATGCTCGTCGTAGATAAATACGACAACCATCGTAGAGAGACCGAATGGACATGCTCTCCGCCTTTTCCCGCCACCGCCTGACCGTCGGCCTGGCCGCCCTGTTACTGCCGTCGCTGGCTCCGGCCGCTCCCGACCCGGCCGATGCGGCCCGGGTATTCGCGGAGGCCGAGGTCATCTGCCAGCGCGATGGCGGCAAGCTCTGGGGGCAATCCTTGTGCGGCCCCATCCTGCTGGTCGACTACACGGACCGATCGGTCGTAGCCAACGTTGCCGATGGGCAAGGCAAGCTCATCGCCTCCGGCAAGGTTTTCACGGGGACGCTGCCCGAGAGCGTGATCATCGCCAACACCCCCACCGAATGGTCGGGCGTGCGCTGGACTCAGCTGCTGTGGCCCTTGCCCACGGAGGAGGCCAAACGCCATGTGCTTCTCTCGCATGAGCTGTTCCACCGCATCCAACCGGCGCTCAAGCTCACGCGCAATGAGGTCGGCAACCAACACCTCGACACGCTCGAAGGCCGCTACCTGCTGCAACTGGAATGGCGCGCATTGGCGCAGGCATTGAAAGCGCCGACACCCGCCGAGCGACGCGCGGCCGTGTCCGATGCGCAGCTGTTCCGCCACGAGCGCTATCGTCTGTTCCCGCAGGCTTCGGTAGAGGAAGGCCACCTCGAGATCAATGAGGGCGTTCCCGAATACACCGGCGTGAGACTGGGCCTGACCGATCCCCAGGAGCGCATCGCCTTCGCCGAATACGACCTGTCCGCGTTCGTGCAGGCGCCGACCTTCGTGCGCTCGTTCGCCTACGCCACGGGACCGGCATACGGCTTGCTGCTGGACGAGAACGATCCGGAATGGCGTGGAAAGCTGGGGGCCGGGCAACGCCTCGACCAGCTGCTGAGCCTGGCGATGCAGCTACCCGATCCGGATTTCGCGGCCCTCAAGACACGGGCGTCGCGGTACGACGACGGTACGCTCAGATCGTCGGAGGAATCGCGCGACAGCCAGAAGCGCAAACACCTGGCGGAGCTGAAAACGCGCCTCGTGGACGGTCCGGTTCTTATCATTCCGCTCAAGAAGACCAATCGCCAATTCAACCCGCAAACCCTGCAACCGCTGGGCGAGTTGGGCATGGTGTATCCGACCATGCGATTGACCGGCGAGTGGGGCGCTCTGGAGGTCGAAAGCGGCGGTGCGCTGCTCACCCAGACCCAGGCGACGGTTTCCACCGACGGCGTGGACCCGTCCGCGACCGAAGGCGACGGATGGCGGCTCGATCTCAAGCCGGGTTGGTCGGTGCAGCCGGGCGATCGAGCCGGCGACCTGATCGTGGTTCACACGCCCAGCCCGTAACTCAGCGGGCGGAACTCCGAGCGTCGCCGGAGTTCCGCCACGGCGTAGCTATCGTCGACGCAGTGAAGACCGGACCGATGCCTCGTCAGGCCGCAGACAGCGCACTGACCATGACGTAATACCCGTCGGGATCGCGCAGCGCGAACTCCTCGGTGCCGGTGCTCGGATTCACGCTGGGCTCCTCTTCCAGCGCCGAAACCAGCGCCCGCGCCCGGGGCAAGGCCTCGGCGAAATCATCGACGCGGAAAAACAAAAGCAAACCGTTGCCTGGCGTGGCGGAATCGGGGCTGGCCAGTGAAGGATGCTCGTGGGCACCCCACTGGTGCAGGCAGAGCAGGACCGTTCCATCCGAGTCGAGAATCTGCCCGAAGTAGGGATGGCCGGGAGCCGTCGCCGGTATGCCCAGCAGCGACTGGTACCACTTGAAACTGGCAGCCACATCGCTGACACCGATAATCGTCCAGGTACGCTTCATGGGCCCTCCTGTGGTCCGACCGCAGTTCGACGTTGGACGTCACGCAGCTTAAACCAATCCTGGCGATCGTCTGCCGAAACGCCGTGGCCGTGCGTTGGAGCTCACTATCCGGGCTGGCCAATCTCTGGGCCCCGGCGATCCGCAAGGCCGCTTGAGCGATGAAGCCAGGCTCGCCACTCGAGCAAGTCGCCGAACGCTTCAGCCAACCCGGCGTCGTGCCAGCATTCGCGCTGGACCAGGCCCAGCGCATCGGGGCCGGAGGTCGGAACCACCGCCTCCAGCAGCACCGACATGCTGATGTCCGCATAACTGAAGCGGTCCAGCAGGAAGCCCGTTGCCGAGCGCTCGATCCCTTTGCGCAGGTCGATCAGCGCATCGCGGTGCGCGTTCGGCACGACCAGATGCGCGTACTTGCGATCCAAACGCTGCGCCACCCGCCGTGCGACCGATCTCAGCAGAAAGCGACTCTTGCCTGGCAGCAACGGCACCGATTCGTCCAGGGCCCGATCGTCGGCCAGTACGGCCCGAACGACACGGGTTCTGGCCGCGGCCAGGCCGCGCTCGCTGATGTCGTCCCAGGGTTGGACATCGGCCGGCTTGCCCAAACGCTCGTCGCCCGCGCACTGGCCCGCGTACTGCGCGATCTTCCATGAGCCCTGGATGGCTCGTTCGCGCGTCAGAAGCACGGGAACCGATACGGACAGCCGCCACTCGCCGAGTAGCCAACGCAGCCAAGGCTCGCTCAAGCCCGGGATGTACTCGCGATAGGCGTAGTCGACGCCGCAGTGGTCCAGGGCCCATCGCGCCTTGAGGGTCCAAGGAGAGAACGCTTCACCCACCAGCAGCGTCATGTCTTCACCTGGAGTCAGCCCTGCCCCGGTCACTCCCGCAGGTAGTACGTCACCGAATCCGCCTCGGGGATCGCTACCGTCATGCCGCGCACCTTACCCCAGGCGTCGCGGCGGAAATCGAACACGATGCTGTAGATGCCGGCGTACACGTAGCGCGAGGGGCCCAGCGACTGCAGCCGCACCGGTTGTTCCCGTCCCGGCAGCACCAACTCGACGGTGTCGCCGGCGATGTTCACGCGCAGCGAGGCGTAGTCGAAGTTATCGGCCGACGCGCGGCGCAGGTCCATCGGTACGCCGGTATCGAGCCGATAGCCGCCGGCGTAGTCCGACGACGGCGGCAGGCGCGGCTTCACCGCCTGCATCGACGGGTGCGCGCCCAGTCCGATCGCATCGGCCAGGGCGTTGCGGATCTCGTCGATCAAGGCGCCCCCGTTGCTGGCGTTGGTCAGGATCGCGAATCCGTCGCCGGTTTCCGGATAGCCCTCCATGAAAGCCAGATAGCTTTCGTTAGCGCCCATGTGGAAGAAGTACCGGCCCTTGCCCGCACCGCCGAGGCGTGGGCCTAGGCCGAACACGCCGGGCGAGACCTCGGTCATCATGGCCGTCGCCAGAGGCTGTGGCAGGAAATCGCCGCGGCCCTGGTAGCTCTTGATCAAGCCACCGACCAAGCGGCCCAGGTCGTTCGCGCTGGTCCACAGGCCGGACGCGCCGCCCTCGCCGAAACTCTCCCAGCCGCGCGGCAACGCCACCGGGTCGCCATCGAGGTCGTGCGCCTTGGCGATGTTGCCGCGTGTCGCCGAGAGCGGGCTTTCGAAGGTGCTGCGGCGCATGCCCAGCGGCGCGAACACCTGCTCTTGCGCCAGCGCTTGCAAGGACTTTCCGGTCGCATCCTCGAGCGCGAGCTGCTCGACCGTGACCGCCCCACCCGAATAATCGACGACCCAACCCGGCGCGTTCTTGAACCGCACCGCGTCGCCCTTGGCCGGGGCCTGACCTTCCAGCACCTGCACCAGCGTTGGCAACGGCTCCTGGGGCTGGTAGTCGGCGAAGCCGTGCACGCCCAGGCCCGAGGTGTGCGACATCAGCATGCGCAGGTTCACCCGCGGCTGCGGCTGCTCGGCAGAAGTCGGCAATTTCCAGCGTTTGAGGTAATCGTCGACGTTGCGGTCCAGGTCCAAGCGTCCCTGCGCGACCAGGCGCAAGGTCGTCGTCGCCGTCGCGACCTTGCTGATCGAGCCCACCGAGAACAGGGTGTCGCCGTCCACTTTGTCCTGGGTGCCGACTTCGCGCAGGCCATAGCCGGTCGCGCGCACGACTTCGCCGTTCCTCACGAGCGCGATCGCCACCCCGGGCACCTTGTAATGGCGCATGCGCTCGGCCAGCGACCAGCGCGGCAACGTCGCGTCCGCTGCGATCACACTGGGGCGCAGACCGTGATCGAGGGCGGCGAACGGATCCGGATCCGCCGGGGTCTGGGCCTGCACCGCCGTCGCGACGATGCATGCGGCCAACGTCAGCCAACGCAGACGCGTCGCGGGAACAGGGCCACAAACGCGGCCGGATGTGCGAACGGAAAGATCGATAGGCACAGCGGGCTTCCTTGCGGATGGACAGACGGCCACGATAGGCGCCGCAACGATCGTACCTATGTGCTGCTAGTAACGTGCGGGCACCGCCCCGCCGCAGAAGCAGGACTTTGCGCTAGGCCGCCGACGCGGCGCCCGCCGCGCGCTGGGCCGCGCGCCGCCCGTACATCACCACGACCGCGGCCGGCAGGTACATCAGCAGGCCGTACATCAGTGCCGGCACGGCGACCTGCTCCGACTTCATCAGGCTCAGGGCGAGCAAGGCCGCCAGCGTCGCGTTCTGCACGCCGACCTCGATGCCGACCGTCAGCGCATCGGGCAGACTCAGGCGCATCAAGCGCCCCAGGGCGACGCCGCCCGCGGTCGCGCCGCAGGCCAGTACGAATGCGGGCAGACCGACGCCGCGCAGCAGCGTGGGCAAGTTGTTCCACTGCTGGATGACGAGCGCGACGATGATCGCGAACAGCACCAGCATCGCGAATGCGCCCGTCCACTTCTCGATCCTGAGCGCGAACGCCGGCGCGAACCGGCGCACGCTCATGCCGACCAGGATCGGGATCAGCACCAGGGCCGCCAGATGCATCGCCGTGCTGCGGAACGGCACCTGCAGATCGGCGCGCTCGCCGGCGAACCATTGCAAGGCCAGATTGACCAGCAGCGGTACGCTCAGGAAGGTGACCAGGCCGCTGATCACGGTGAGACTGACGGCCAGCGCCACATTGCCGCGGGCCAGGTAGGTGAGCGCATTCGACGAGGAGCCGCTGGGACAGGCGGCGACCAGCACCAGACCGATCGCGTATTCAGGCGGCAGGGCGAACGCCCAGGCGATGAAGAATCCGAGCGCGGGCAGCCACAGGTAGTGACCGAGCATGCCGACCAGCACGGGCTTGGGCCGTTCCCCGATCCTCAGGAAATCCGCCGGGGTCAGGGACATGCCGATGCCGGTCATGATCAGGGCGATGGCGATCGGGAGTAGCACCTGCAACAACCGACTGTCTTCCATGCTTGCTCATCCCTGCACTGGAGGAACGCTCCGATTCCGGATTGACGCCTGAACCGGTCGGCACGTCAACTGCCGCCATCCGGTTCACTGGGCGGAGAGCGTCGCAGCAGTTCGACCGAATCGCCGCCGCTGCATCGCGCTGACGCTGGGCCAACCGCGGCCCTGCGATGCTTGCGGGCAACTCGGCGCAGTGCGGATGCCGCAGTCGACCTGGTTATCGGAAACGTGCGCAGCCGGCCGAGCGCTGCGTCGTTCGCGCGACGCCGAGCTCGAAACGCAACGCGTTGAGGTGATGCGAAGTCGCACCGGGTCAAACCCGGTCAACGACTCCGCTCACGCCGGCGTGCTTGGCGCAGTGCGCGCAGCAATAGAACGCGCTGCCGCTTTCGATGCCGTGGCCGATGATGGGGCAATTGCAGTGCGCGCAACGCGGCGCCAGCGCATAGATCGCGCATTCGAACGAGTCGAAAGTGCCGCTGCGTCCGCCCATGTCCACCCGGAAGGCCTTGTCGTAGTCGTTGCCGCAAACGTCGCAGATCGCCATGGCACGCTCCCACTGCCGTCGTCCTGCGATCGACCCTACGCGCCACCGGGTTAAGCGCGGCTGGTGCGGGTGTTAGCGCTGCGTGTACGCCGGCTGCATTCAGGACTTTCGCGGCGCAGTCGGCGGCTTCACCCGCACCTTGTTTCCCTCGGCCAGCAGCGCGTTGGGCGCCTGCACCACGGTGTCGCCGGGGCTCAGGCCGGAGACGATCTCGATCTCGCTGCCCAGGTTGCGGCCCAGCGCGACGGTACGGAATTCCAGGGTCGAATCCTTGCGCACGGAGGCCACGCGCGGGCCGGCGCCGCCCTGGATCACCGCCGAGATCGGCACCAGCACCGCGGGCGCGGCGCGCGGCACCTTCAGCCGCACTTCGCCGACCATGCCGGCGGGGATGCGGCCGTCGGCATTGGGCAGGCGCAGTTCCACGCGCATCGATCCCAGGTCGCGCGACAGACTCTGCGCGCTGCGCGCGACTTCGGCCTGGAAGCTCTCGCCCGGCAATTCCGGGAAGCTCACGTCCGCCCGCAGGCCGGCATGCACCTGCAATGCGGCGCTCTGCGGCACGTCGACCACGATCCGCAGCGGGTCCAGCGCGTTGATCTCGAACATCGGTGCGGCCGAGGCGGCCGAGTCGGCGACCACGCGGTCGCCGCGCTCGATGTTGCGCGCCGCGACCACGCCGGCGAACGGCGCGCGCACGCTCTGGAATGCGCTGCGTTCGCGTGCGCTGGTCAGGCGCGCCTCCGCGGCGGCACGCGCGGCGGCGGCGGCGTCGCGGTTGGCCTTGCGGTCGCTGTACATCTCTTTGGAGATCGCGCCGGAGCCGACCAGCACCTGGGCGCGGTCGTAGTTGACCTGGGCCAGTTCCTGATCGGCGCTGGCCTGGTTCAGGTCGGCGACGGCTTCGCGCACGGCCTGGTCGACTTCGGGCGCGGAGATCGTCGCCAGCACTTGCCCGGCGACCACACGATCGCCCAGATCGGCCTGGCGCTCACGCACGAAGCCGGTGGCGCGGGCGTAGATCTGCGCCGATTCGCCGGCGTAGGCGCGCGCCGGCAAACGCAGTTCGAGCTCGCCGTCGGCGGCCTTGGCGGCGACGGTCAGCACTTCAGGCAGCGTGCTGGCCGGAACGGTCTCGGCGTCGCTGCGGCCGCAAGCGGCGAGCGCGGCCACGGCGAGCGCGAGGCCCAGCGCCAGCGCGCCGCGGGAAACCAAACCA
This sequence comes from uncultured Lysobacter sp., assembly GCA_946480055.1. The sequence continues at coordinate 78,344 of CAMLID010000008.1, forward strand.
ACGCAGTTGCTGCGGAAATTCATGGCACTGACCTTCATGACGTCGCTCCTGCCCCGGCGATGCCGGCGGCGGCTGTGGATTCGGCGTTCGCGTGTCGCGCGGCGCGCCGTTTGATGTAACGGCCGAGCACGGCCAGGATCGAGGGCACCAGCACCAGGGTGGCCGGAGTGCCGAACAGCAGGCCGCCGATCACCGCGCGGCCCAGCGGCGCGTTCTGCTCGCCGCCCTCGCCCAGGCCGATCGCCATCGGCACGATGCCCAGCACCATCGCGCTGGCGGTCATCAGCACCGGACGCAGGCGCACCGCGGCGGATTCGTAGGCGGCCAGCTCCGGGTCATGGCCTTCGGCGATCAGGCCGCGCGCGAAGCTGGTGACCAGCACGCTGTTCGCGGTGGATACGCCGATCACCATCATCACGCCCATCAGCGCCGGCACGCTCAGCGGCGTACCGGTGACGAACAGACCGACCGCGGCGCCGGCGATCGCGACCGGCAGGCCCGACATCGCCACCAGCGGTTGGATCCAGGACTGGAAGTTCACCACCAACACCAGGAACACCAGGACCGCCGACATCAGCAGGCCGGCGGCGAGTTCGCCGTAGGCGCTCTGCATCTCGCCGGCCTGGCCGGCGATCTCGATGCGGTTGCCGGGCTTGAGGCGGCCTTCCATCTCATGAGTGATCGCGGTCAGGCGGTCGTAGACCGAACCCAGATCGGTGCCCTGCACGTTGGCGAGCACGCTGATGGTCGGCGCCAGGGTGGTGCGGCCGATGCTGGCCGGCACCGTGCGCGGGGTGACCGTGGCGATATTGCGCAATAGCACCGCCTGACCGTTGGGGCCGATCCGCAGCGGCATGTTGAGCAGGGTGTCGATGTCGCCCAAGCGCGCCGGCGGCGCCTGCACCTGCACGGTGTAGGCGATCGCGTTGACGGTGTCGGTCCAGTACACCGGCGACACCGTGCCGGCCGAGCCCAGCACCGCGAGTACGGCGCGGCTGGCCTGCTGGGTGTCCAGGCCGAGTTGGGCGGCGCGGGTGCGGTCGATCCTGACCTGGTACTCGGGCAGGTCCAGCACTTGGCGCAGGGCGATGTCGACCGCACCGGGCACTTGGTGCAGGCGCGTCTCGATCTCGCGCGCCAGCGCCAGGTTGCCGGCGTTGTCGCGGCCGATCAGGCGCACTTCGAACGCGGCCGCTGCCGAACCGGCCAGAGTGCGGCTGGTCGCGTCCGGCGGACGCTCGAATACTTTCACGTCGGGGAACTTCTGCGCGATGCGTTCGCGCAGCTGCTTTAGGTACAGGCGACTGGGCGCATGCGGCGAACGCAGCTGCAGCATCACCTCGGCCTCGAACGAACCGACCACGGCGCTGTCGACCAGCGACAGATTGACCGCGTCGGGCACGCCGATCTGTTCGTAGACGGTCTGCAGTTCCTGCGGCGGAATGATGCTGCGGATCTCGCGTTGGATCTGGGTCACGCGCGCCGCGGTTTCCTCCAGGCGCATACCCGAGGGCATCCGCACCTGCAGGCGCAGCTGGCCGGCGTCGACCTGCGGGAAGTATTCGCGTCCCAGCATCAGCGCCGAACCCGCGCCCAGCGCGACCAGCAGCAGCGCCGCCAGGGCCAGCACGCCGCCATGGTGGCCCAGCCGCACCAGCAGCGCGTGGTGACGCTCGCGCAGGCCGTCCAGCGTGTGTTCGACGCGGTGGTTGAGCGCCAACAGCAGCTTCTCCGGCGCCCAACGCGGGTTCTTGCGGCTTTCGATGTCGGCCGGCAGCAGCAGATAACACAGCACCGGGATCAGCGTGCGCGACAGCAGGAACGAGGCCGCCATGGCGAAGATCACCGCCAGCGCCAGCGGCGTGAACACCCAGGCCGACAGGCCGGTCATCAGCAGGATCGGCGTCAGCACGATGCAGATCGCGACCGTGGACACGAACTCTGGGAACACCACTTCGCGCGCGCTGTCGAGGATCGCGGTGCGCACGTCCTTGCCCAGGGCGATGTTGCGGTTGGTGTTCTCCACGTCGACCACCGCGTTGTCGACCAGGATGCCGATCGCCAGCGCCAGGCCGCCCAGGGTCATCACGTTGAAGGTGTAGCCCAGCAGGTGCAGCATCGCCACCGAGGCCAGCAGCGCCAGCGGAATCGCCGACAGCACGATCAGGCTGGAGCGCCAGGAGCCGATGAACACCAGCACCACCAGCGCCACCAGCAGGCCGACCAGCAACGCTTCATGCTGGATCGAGCCGATCGCATTGTCGACGAACACCGACTGGTCGAAGATCGGCGCGATGCGCATGCCCGGCGGTGCCGAGGCTTCGATCTCAGGCAGACGTTCGCGCACCGCGCGCACGATCTCGACCGCGGACGCGCCACCGAGCTTGATCAGCGCCACCGACACCGCGCTGGAACCGTCCATGCGCGCGACGTTGGTCTGCAACGCGCCGCCGTCGCGCACCGAGGCGACGTCGCGCACATAGATCACGCTGCCGTTACGTGCGGCCACCGGCAGGTCGAGGAACTCGGCCGCGGTCGCCGGGCTGGTGTCCAGCGAGATCTGCAACTCGCGCGCGCCCTCGCGGATCGCGCCCGACGGCAGCGTCGGGCTGCCGCGCTCCAGCGCCGTGGTCACGTCGCTGGGGGTGAGGCCGTAGGTCTGCAGCGCCGAGGGGTCCAGGTCGACCATGATCTGCCGAGCCGCGCCGCCGTACGGCAGAGTCATGCGGATGCCGGGGATGGTCTGGATCTGCGAACGCAGCTGCAGGCGCGCGTAGTCGTAGAGCTGGGCTTCGGTCAGCGAATCCGAAGACAGCACCAACTGCAGCACCGGCGTGCTGGACACGTTGTTGCGGATCACCAGCGGCGGCGAAGTGCCGGGCGGCATGCGCCGCAGGATGGTCTGCGAGACCGCGGTGATCTGGCCCAGGGCGCGGTCCAGACTGACCGTGGGCTGGAAGTCGATGCGCACGATGCTGGCGCCGTTGATCGACTCCGAGCGCACTTCCTTGAGATCGTCGACGGTGTTGAGGATCGCCGCCTCCGAGAACGAGGTCAGCTTGGCCGCCATGTCGGCCGCCGGCAGGCCGTTATAGGTCCAGACCAGGTTGATCGAGGGAATGCCGACCTCGGGCAGGATGTCGGTCGGCATGCGCCGCGCCGACAGCGTGCCGAACAGCAGGATCAGGATGGCCAGCACGCCGATGGTGTAGCGGCGGTTGAGCGCGTATTGAACGATCCACATCGCGACGTATCCGGGTGCGAGGGGACCGCGGCCGGGGCGCTGGAGGCGGGGCGCACGGGCGCCGCGCCGGGGCGGGCCCGGTCGGGTCGGGGGGAGAGGGCTACGTTAGGCGCTGCGGCCCCGCCGGGTAAGCACATTGCTGCCGAATCCTTGCCCGATCCTGCAATTTGCCCGTTCCGGCATACCGAACGGCAGAATCCGCAAACATAATCCCGGCATCCCCCGTCGGATGCTGGGAGCCATGAACGCCAACACTTCCGCCGAGTCGGCCGCCCGCAACGGGTTCTGCGCCCCGCAAGCCGAGCTGGTCGACCGGATTGCCCGATTGACGGCCGACGACGGCGTCCACGCCACCGCGGTGCCGTCGCTGTATCTGATCCGTTCCAGCACCCCGACGCCTTGCAAGCCGACCTTGTACGAACCGCGCCTGTGCATCGTCGCCCAGGGCAGCAAGGTCGCGATGCTCGCCGGCGAGACCTACCACTACGACCCGCTGAATTACCTGGTGGTGTCGGTGACCCTGCCGATGATCGGCCAGATCACGCAGGCCTCGCCGGAAAAGCCCTACCTGTGCCTGCGCCTGGACATCGACCCGGAGGAGATCGCCGCGCTGATCCTCGATGCCGGCCCGCAGGCGCCTTCGGCCGGCATCGATCGCGGCCTGTACGCCGCGCGCGTCAACGCGCCGCTACTGGACGCGGTGCTGCGCCTGATGCGGCTGCTGGATACCCCGGCCGACCTGCCTGTGCTGGCGCCGATCGCACTGCGCGAAATCTACTACCGGGTCCTGGTCGGCGACCTCGGCCATCGCCTGTGCGAACTGGCGATGGCCGACACCCGCTCGCACCGGATCGCGCGCGCTGTCGAGCTGCTGCGTCAGCGTTACCTGCAGCCGCTGAGCATCGATGACCTGGCGCAGTCGGTGCACATGAGCATCTCCTCGCTGCACCACCAGTTCAAGGCCGTGACCACGATGTCGCCGCTGCAGTTCCAGAAGCAGCTGCGCCTGCACGAAGCGCGGCGGCTGATGCTGGTCGACGGCATCGAAGCCGGCGCGGCCGCGCACAAGGTCGGCTACGAAAGCCCCTCGCAGTTCAGCCGCGAGTACAAGCGCCTGTTCGGCGCGCCGCCGCGCTCTGAGATCGTGCAGATGCGCAGCAACGCGCGGCTGGCCTGAGCCGCACGCTCAGTCCATGCACACCGCTTCGACGTTGTGGCCGTCGGGGTCGATCAGGAACGCGGCGTAGTAGCTCGGGCTGTAATCCACGCGCAATCCCGGCGCGCCGTTGTCGCGGCCGCCGGCCTCCACGCCCGCGGCGTGGAAACGGTCCACTGCGGCGCGGTCGGGCGCGCGGAATGCGACGTGGCTCTGTCCCTGGGCTTTGGCGTCCTCGTACAGCCACAGCGCCGGCGCGCCGTCCGGGCCGAGTCCGGCGCCGCCCTCGTAACGCGAGTCCAGGCGATGGCCGAGCGCGCCCAGCGCGGCCTCATAGAAACGTACGCTCGCGTCGAGATCGCGAACCTTCAGACCGATATGGTCGTACATGGCGGAACCTCCGTATGGGGAAGCTCAGCTTGCGACGTAGGCGCGGATGCGTTCTTGGAGAATCTTGCGGTCGCCGCGCGCGGCGCGACGGAAGCCGCGCGGCGACACTCCGGCGGCGCGGCGGAAAGTGCGGACGAAATTGGACAGGTCGGCGAAACCGCTGTCGTAGGCGACCTCGGTGATCGGACGGCGTGCGTCGGCCAGCAAGGGCACCGCGCGCCGCAGCCGCGCGCGCAGCAAGTACTGATGCGGCGTCACCCCGAGCACGGCCGAGAACAGGCGCAGGAAGTGGAAGGCGCTCAGTCCGACGCTGGCGGCGGTACGCTCCAGGTCGACCGCCTCGTGCGCATGCGCGTCCAGCCACAGCGCGGCCTCGATCGCACGCCGGCGGTCGCGCGCCTGCGCGTGCATCGCCCGCGCGTCGCGGCCGCCGACCAGGCCCAGGTAGCGCTGAGCGAGCAGCAGGCCGAGCTCGTCCACGCCCAGATCGCTACGCCCGTCGGCCGCGGCCTGGGCCAGTTCGCCCAGCACCATCAATTGCGGCAACGGCGGCAGGCCCGCGGTGGCCCAGCTCGCGCTGCCGCAGCGGCGCACGCTGGCGAGTTCGTCGACCAGCTCCTGCGCGAAATGGAACGACAGGCATTCGTCGCCGCACAGGTGGTGATCGTGCGTGCACAGGTATTCGTCGCCGGAGCGGCCGGCCAGTACCGAGCCGGCGACCAGTTCGTAGCTGCGCCCGCGGGCCTGGTAGCCGAAGCTGCCGCGGCGCACGTAGGCCAGCGAGTGGCGGCCGTGCTGTTCCAGGAACGGCGCGTCGTCCGGACCGGCCTGGCAGCGGTAGTCGACTACCGTCAGCGGGCCCCGCAGCAGCGTGGTTACGTGCATGCGCCGATGCTAGCACCGCGGGTGTTGCGGGTGCGGGAGGACCGCGCGAACCGACGTTAGCGGCTTCCCGCTCGCCTTTACGCAGCACTTCGAAGCATCAGAAGTCTTCCGCTCAGCTCGTAGGGTGCGGTGATAACCGCACCGTCGCGGCGGCTCGGTTGACGCGATGGTGCGGTTCGCATTCGCTCACCGCGCCGTACCGGATCACAACGCACGAACTGGAGGCCATGCGGTGCCACCTGTGCGACCCACCCGGAAACCCACCCCTCGCAGCAGCGGCGCGGAGTCGCGCATGGCTACGGTTCGTGCCGCTACGGCGTTTGCAGTCGGACGCGATCCGCGCCGCTGCTGCGAAGAGTCGGACGGCGCTCGCGCCGCAGGCCGGGCCGGAGGGATGCCCCTCCGGCCCATGCGCTCAGTTCTCGTAGGCAGTTTCGCCGTGCGAGGTGATGTCCAGACCTTCGCGTTCGGATTCCTCGGCCACACGCAGGCCGATCACCAACTTGACGAAGCCGAACGCCAGCACCGACACCAGGCCCGACCAGAGCACGGTGATGCCGACGCTCAATGCCTGCACGCCCAACTGCGCGGCGATCGAGTCGTTGCCCGCGCCCAGGCCGAAGCCGCCCAGCGACGGCGAGCTGAACACGCCGGTGAGCAGGGCGCCGATGATGCCGCCCAAGCCGTGCACACCGAACACGTCGAGCGCATCGTCGGCGCGCAGCAGGCGCTTGAGCCCATGCACGCCCCACACGCAGAGGGCGCCGGCGATCGCACCGATCGCGATCGCGCCCATCGGCCCGACCGTGCCGCAGGCCGGCGTGATCGCGACCAGACCGGCGACCACGCCCGACGCACCGCCTAGCATCGACGGCTTGCCCTTGATCACCGCCTCGACCAGGCTCCAGGCCAGCGCCGCGGCGGCGGTCGCGAGCAGGGTGTTGAGGAAGGCCAGGGCCGCGCCGGCGTTGGCTTCCAGGTTGGAGCCGGCGTTGAAGCCGAACCAGCCCACCCACAGCAGCGAAGCGCCGATCATGGTGAAGGTCACGTTGTGCGGCTTGATCGCCTCACGCCCGTAGCCCACGCGCTTGCCGACGAAATAGGCACCGACCAGACCGGCGACGCCGGCGTTGATGTGGACCACCGTGCCGCCGGCGAAATCGATCGCGCCCTTGGCGAACAGATAGCCGTCCGGCCCGTACCAGACCATGTGCGCGATCGGCAGGTAGGCGAAGGTGAACCACAGCGCGGAGAACAGCAGCACCGCCGAGAACTTGATGCGTTCGGCGAAGGCGCCGACGATCAGCGCCCCGGTGATGCCGGCGAAAGTCGACTGGAAGGCGACGAACACGTACTCCGGCAGCGACACGCCGGCACTGAAGGTCGCCGCCAACGTGTCCTTGTTGACGCCGGCCAGGAACAGTTTGTCGAAGGTGCCGATGAATGCGCCCGGGAAACCGGCGCTGCCGCCGCCGAACGCCAGGCTGTAGCCATAGGCCACCCATAGCAGCACGATCAGCGAAAACACCGCCAGCACCTGCATCAGCACCGACAGCACGTTCTTGGAGCGCACCAGGCCGCCGTAGAACAGCGCCAGGCCGGGCACGGTCATCAACAACACCAACAGGGTCGACGTCAGCATCCAGGCGACGTCGCCCTTGTCGACCACCGGCTCCACAGCGGCGGCGGCGTCCTGCGCGCGCGCGGCGATCGGAGCCAGCACAGCGGCCAGGGGCAGCGCGCCCAGGGCCAGGGTTCGCAACGACCGCTCGCGCGAGCGGGACTTGATGGCATGGGTCTTCATGTCGGATCTCGCGTCAGGGTCACAGGGCATCGTCGTCGAGCTCTCCGGTGCGGATGCGCACCGTGCTCTCTATCGGCAGCACGATGATCTTTCCGTCGCCGACCTTGCCGGTGCGGGCGGCGTTCTGGATCGCCTCCAGCGCGGCATCGAGCAGGCTGTCGGGCACCGCGCACTCGATCTTGAGCTTGGGCAGGAAATCGACGACGTATTCGGCACCGCGGTACAGCTCGGTGTGGCCCTTTTGGCGGCCGAAGCCCTTGACCTCGGTGACGGTGATGCCCGAAACGCCGACTTCGGTCAGCGCCTCGCGCACTTCGTCGAGCTTGAACGGCCGGATGATGGCGGTGATCAGTTTCATCTCGAAGCTCCGTAGGTGCGGTGGCGCATCAGAACGCCTTGGTGAGGGTGAGGGTGAACGCGTCTTCGGCGATGTTGTTGCCGTGCGCGTTGGTGTAGAGCGCCTCTTCCGCGTCCGTGTCGGTGTACGCCGCGGCGATCGAGAAACCGTTGTCGAAGGCCTTGGTCACGCCGAGCTTCCAGTCGGTGTATTCGAAGGCTTCGTTGTTCTTGATCCACTGCTTGCCGCCGTGCAGGTTCAGCGTCCAGCTGGGCTGGAAGGTCCAATTGACCGAGGCGTCGAGATAGCCGCTGCCGTCCGAGTCGGCGTAGCCGAACAAGTCGGTCAGGGCGTGGGAGTACTTCAAACCGAGCGCGACGGTTTCCACCGGCGTGACGGTGGCGCCGACATAGAACTCGGCGGTGTTCGGGCTGTTGAACCCGCCCGGATAGTCGCCCGGGTACCAGTAGTACAGCGCGCCGACGTCATAGGCGAAGGTCTCGCCGGCCTTGCCGCGGTAGCCCGCGGAAACATCCAGCTCCAGGCTGCTGGATATGTCGTCGCCGACGACGACGGTATCGGACAGCCAACTGACGTTGCTGCCCCAGGCGCCGACGTAGAAGCCGCTGTCGGCGGCGTATTCGATGCCGCCCTGCAGGGCCGGCTCCTGGTTGGTCTGCGAAACTCCCCTGAAGATGTAATCGCTGGTCAAGCTCACCGAACCCGAGGTACCGGCGTGCGCGAGTGCCGGTGCGCCCAGGCAAGCGGCGAACACGGACAGAGCGAGCGCGGCGTGCGCGGTCGCGGTGGTGCAGGCGTTGGTACGAGACGACATGACGCAGGCTCCTCATAAGCGGTGGCCCCTCCCCGGTCAGTACTTCGTGCTCTTGCGGCGCGGGCGCTTCGTCGTGGCCCGGCCTTTTTTTGGGACGCAGTCGCCTTGCGGCGGGGCGAGCCCGTCGTTGAGACCTCCTGGTTGTGGCGGTGGACTTGAAAAGCGAGCGGCCCGTAGCTTTCGCCACGGGCCGCCGGGTGTGTCTACAGGTGTTTCGTCATGAAGACGCTGTTCGGGTCGTCGACATAGTCCGCGAAGGGCCCGCAGGGATCGAAGCCGAAGCGCATATAGAGCCTGCGCGCCGGCTCGAAGCCGTCCATCGGTCCCGTCTCCAGGCTCAGCCGCCGATAGGCGCGTCGCCCTGCCTCGCTGATGAGGTGATCCAGCATCGCGGCGGCCACGCCCTTGCGCAGGTGCCGCGCGGCCGTGCGCATCGATTTGATTTCGCCGTGCTCGGAATCGAGCTGCTTGAGCGCGCCGCAGCCGAGCAGTTCCTCGCCCTGCCAGGCGCTCCAGAAGCTGATCTCGGGCCTACGCAATCCGTCCAGGTCCAGCGCGTGGACGCTCTCCGGCGGCGACAGTTGGGCCATGCCCTGCAGGTGTTCGCGCAGCAGCGCGATCACCTCGGGATGGTCCAGTTCGCCTGCGCGGATCTGCATCTTTGCTCCTGACGGTGGCGAGGCAACGCGGGACGGCGGCGCGAGCCGCCGTCCCTGTCGTGCGTTAGACGGCGTAGTACATCTGGTATTCCAGCGGGTGCGTGGCAGCGCGGAACTTGGTCACTTCCTGCATCTTCAGTGCGATGTAGCCGTCGATGAAGTCGTCGGTGAACACGCCGCCGGCCTTGAGGAAGTCGCGGTCCTTGTCCAGCGCTTCCAGGGCCTGGTCGAGCGAATGGCAGACGGTCGGAATGCCCTTCTCTTCTTCCGGCGGCAGGTCGTACAGGTCCTTGTCGCTGGGCGCGCCCGGGTCGATCTGGTTCTTGATGCCGTCCAGGCCGGCCATCATCAACGCGGCGAAGGTCAGGTAGCCGGACTGGATCGGGTCGGGGAAGCGCATTTCGATGCGGCGCGCCTTCGGGTTCGCCACGTACGGAATGCGGCAGCTCGCCGAACGGTTGCGGGCCGAATAGGCCAGCATCACCGGCGCCTCGAAGCCCGGCACCAGGCGCTTGTAGCTGTTGGTGCCCGAGTTGGTGAACGCGTTGATCGCGCGCGCATGCTTGAACACGCCGCCGATGTACCACAGCGCCATCTGCGACAGGCCGCCGTAACCGTCGCCGGAGAACAGGTTGACGCCGCCCTTGGCCAGCGACTGGTGCACGTGCATGCCGCTGCCGTTGTCGCCGACGATCGGCTTGGGCATGAAGGTCGCGGTCTTGCCGTTGCGGAACGCGACGTTCTTGATGACGTACTTCATCGTCAGCAGCTCGTCGGCCTTCTTCACCAGCGAGTTGAACTTGGTGCCGATCTCGCACTGGCCGGCGTTGGCGACTTCGTGGTGGTGCACTTCGACTTCGATGCCGGCCTGTTCCAGCGTCTTGCACATCTCGGCGCGGATGTCGTGCAGCGAGTCCAGCGGGGCGACCGGGAAATAGCCGCCCTTCACGCCCGGACGGTAACCGCTGTTGCCGCCTTCGTATTCCTTGCCCGAGTTCCACGCGGCTTCTTCCGAATCGACGTGGAAGAAGGTGTGGCCCATCTCGTTGGCGTAGCGCACCGAGTCGAAGATGAAGAACTCGGGCTCAGGACCGAAGAAGGCCTGGTCGGCGATGCCGCTGGACTTGAGGTAGGCCTCGGCGCGCTTGGCGACGCCGCGCGGATCGCGCGAGTAGGCCTGCATGGT